>JANWWB010000130.1 GCA_025056515.1 Anaerolineales bacterium | reverse complement strand
GCTTGAAGCTCCTTCCTCGAGTCAGGGTTTGTGCCGGTATCCTTCTGCAACAAGCCGTATGAAACGCTGAAGACTCGTATGCGACTCGAAGACTCTACGTTCGAGCCTAGTTTTGGGTATAATTCGCCCATTCCACTCTGTTGATTGGAGTTGCTATGACGGAACGCAAATTAAGCGGTGCAGAAATTCGGCAACAATTTATTGATTTCTTTGTCGAACGCGGCCATACTTTTGTTCCCTCTTCCTCGCTTGTCCCAGGTGGGGATTCGACTTTGTTGTTCACGAACGCTGGGATGGTACAGTTCAAGGATGTTTTTCTCGGCACGGACAAGCGTCCCTACACGCGCGCTGTCAATTCACAGAAGTGTATGCGCGTGGCCGGTAAACATAATGACTTGGAAGATGTCGGCCGCGACGACTATCATCACACCTTCTTTGAGATGCTCGGCAACTGGTCTTTTGGAGATTACTACAAGGAAGAGGCCATTGCTTGGGCGTGGGAGTTACTGACCGAAGTTTGGGGGCTTCCCAAAGAGCGCCTGTACGCTACTTGCTTCAAAGACGACAAAGGGGACATCCCTACCGATGAGGAGGCTGCCGAGATCTGGCGACGTCAGCCGGGTTTTGACCCGAGTCATGTGCTTTTCTTCGGGCGCAAGGAAAACTTTTGGGAGATGGCTGAAACTGGCCCCTGTGGTCCTTGTTCCGAGATTCACTACGACCGCGGTGAGGAGTTCGATGACCTAGCAGGCAAGCCGCATCGCTGTGGCGTTAATGGCGAGTGTAAGCGCTTCTTGGAACTCTGGAACAACGTCTTCATTCAGTACAACCGCACTGGACCCAATACGCTCGAACCCCTTCCGGCTAAACATGTCGATACCGGTATGGGTTTCGAACGAATCGTGGCGATTCTTCAGGGCGTTGGTTCGAATTACAAGATAGACTTGTTTCGAGGGGTGCTCGAAACCGTTCGTTCTCTCACCGGCCATTCGGTCGAGCAAATGTATGCCAATTTTACACCCTATCGCGTGATTGCCGACCACGCTCGTGCGGCGGCGTTTCTGATCGCGGATGGCGTAGTACCGGGCAATGTGGGACGGAATTATGTTTGCCGGATGATTATTCGCCGTGCCGCTCGCTTTGGATCGAAGCTTGGCTTGGATAAGCCTTTCTTGGCCAAAGCGGCCCAAGCCGTGATTGATGCCTACGGCGATTTTTACCCCGAATTGGTCAAACATCAAGATGCCATCCTCGATAACCTGACCCGAGAGGAAGTCCGCTTTGCCCGTACGGTTGAAGCGGGGACGGCTTACTTGCAAGGTTTGTTGGATACCTTGAAAGAGTCTGGTCAAAAGGTGCTTGATGGGCGTAAGGCCTTTGATCTCTACGCCACCTATGGCCTGCCCTTTGAGATTGCGCGCGATATCGCTCGTGAACAAGAGTTGGAAGTAGACGAAGTAGGCTTTCGCCGTGGGATGGAAGAACACCGTTTGGCTTCCGGCGGCGGCAAAGCGATGGGCAAGCTGGGTGGTGAAGATGCCGAATTTTATGCCGGCGTCCTGAAAGACTTGCAACAAGCCGGAAAAGTCGGCCCAGAGGGCGTGGCCTACAATCCCTATGAGTGGCTGACGGTTGAAGGGCCGGTCTTGGCGCTTGCTTGGGAGGGACAACTGTTGCCCGAAGCTGATTCTGGCGAGCGAGTCGAGGTGCTTTTGCCGCAGACTGGGTTTTATGTCGAGGCGGGTGGTCAGGTGAGCGACACCGGTGTCATCCGCGCCCTGGATGGTTCCTGGGAAATCGAAGTGGAAGAAATGCGCAAGCCGGCGGCAGGTGTCATCGTCCATGTCGGAGAAGTTGTTTTCGGTCATCCCAAGGCGGGTGATCTGGCCGTGGCTCATGTGGATGAAGCGCGTCGGCATGATATTATGCGCAATCACACGGCAACCCATCTCTTACATGCCGCCCTGCATCGGGTATTGGGTGAAGGAGCGCGGCAGGCCGGCTCGCTGGTCGCTCCCGACCGTTTGCGCTTCGATTTCACCTATCCTGAGGCACTGACCGCTGAACAAATTGAGCAAGTCGAACGCTTGGTCAACGAAGCAGTTGCCGCAGATATGCTCGTCCTGCCAAAGCTCAAAG
>JANWWB010000353.1 GCA_025056515.1 Anaerolineales bacterium | reverse complement strand
CCGGAAACGGATATTCACCGCGGACTCTCATTGGCACGCGCCGGAGAATTACTCTTCGGCTCTGCGCCTCCTGATCCATGTCGGGGCTGGACGTCTCCCACGTATGGGGTTAAAATTCCGGCGCTTTCCCTAGCGCTGGAGGTTGAGCAAAAAGGAAGCGTTATCTTTCAGAGTGAATTCCATCTTCCTTATCCACTCGAACAGCAGAAGTTATCCTAGCAGGCGTCTCTATGTCCTATCGCGCAGCCATCATCCTGATTCAGGACGACCGTGTTGCTCTCATTGAGCGTCATCGGCAAGGGTTACATTACTTTACCCTACCCGGTGGTCATGTGGACGAGGGAGAGACTCCCGAGCAGGCTGCTGTGCGCGAGGCTTATGAAGAACTCGGCTTGCACGTGATACCAATTCGCCTGGTGGCACAAATCGGTTGGCGGGGGCACTGGCAGTACTACTACTTGGGCGAGATCGTTGGCGGAGAATTTGGCAGCGGAACCGGTGAAGAAATTCTAACCCCACATCCTGAAAAGGGAAGTTATCATCCTGTCTGGATGCCTATCTCGGAATTGCCTCATCAACCCGTCAAGCCGCCGGAAATCGTACCTTTGCTGTTGCGCGCTTTGCAAGAAGGTTGGCCAACAGAGGTCTTGGTCATCCCGGAAAACGCTTAAGGGTTCCCCATGCACATTTTGCTCATCCATCAGGTCTTTGCCGCTCTTCATGAACCCGGCGGGACTCGTCACCACGAACTGGCGCGTTTTTTGGTGTCCCGTGGACACTCTGTGACAGTGATTACTGGCCCTGTCAGCTACCTGACCGGAGAGCACTTGCCAGAGGAGAGCGAAGCTGGGATTCGTATCCTCCGTCCGTCGGCATATCGTTCTCTCCATAAATCTTTTCTGCATCGCTTTCTCTTCTTTTTTACGTTCATGTTCTCCTCGTTTTGGGCTGGGCTGTGGGTGAAACAGGTGGACATCGTCTGGGGCACCTCGCCTCCGATTTTTCAGAGCGTGACGGCTTGGTTATTGGCACGGCTGAAGGGAGCAAAATTCCTCTTCGAGGTGCGAGACTTGTGGCCGGAGTTCGCCATTGCCGTCGGCGTGCTTAAGCATCCGGTCTTGATTGCGCTTTCGCTTTGGCTGGAGCGTTTCCTATACCGCCGCGCCGACCGGATTGTCGTCAATAGTCCGGGCTATCGCGCCCATGTCTTGCAACGCGGCGGTCTCTCCGGGGGGGTGGAGGTGATCCCCAACGGGGCTGATCCGACGATGTTCCACCCAGAAGACCGCGGCGCAGAGTTCCGCGCTCGTCATGGGCTCAGCGATAGCTTTGTTGTGTTGTATGCCGGGGCCCATGGGATGTCGAACGACTTGGGAGTGGCTTTACAGGCGGCGGCTCGCTTGCAGCAGGTTGCGCCTCAAGTCCGTCTGGTGCTGGTGGGAGATGGCAAAGAGAAGCCAAATTTACAAAAGCAGGCTCTGGCGCTCAATTTGACGAATGTGCTCTTTCTCCCCGCTGTACCAAAGGCAGGCATGGCTGAAGTGTTGGCGGCAGCCGATGCCTGCCTGGCGATTCTCAAACCGGTTGAAGCCTATAAGTTACCCTATCCCAACAAGGTCTTTGATTATATGGCTGCCGGTCGGCCTATTCTGCTGGCGATTGATGGTGTCATTCGCGAGGTGGTGGAGTCGGCCGGTTGCGGCCTATTTGTCCCACCGGGCGACCCACAGGCATTGGCTGAAGCGATAGTCGCCCTAACGGCCGACCCAGAGCGCGCCCGACAGATGGGATTAGCCGGACGCGCTTATCTCGAAACCCATTTCAACCGCCGCCGATTGGCAGAACACTTGCTTCGGATTCTGGAGGAGCTGGACTAGGTCGAAGCCGTGCTCGACCTAGTGAATCACACCTAACTTGCGTCCTACCTTTGCAAAGGCTTCCAATCCTTGGTCGAGGTCAGCGCGGCTGTGGGCAGCGGAAATCATGACACGGATGCGAGCTTTCCCTTTGGGAACGGTTGGATAGCCAATCGCCATGGCAAAGACGCCTTCCTCAAAGAGCTCGCGGCTGAATTCTTGCGCTAAGGGGGCTTCTCCAAGCATAATCGGTGTGATAGGCGTGGTGCTAACGCCGGTATCAAAGCCGAGGCGTTTCATTTCTTCTTTGAAATAGCGTGCATTGTCCCAAAGCCGGTCCACCAATTCGGTTGAAGATTCTAGTAGGTCAATTGCTGCCAAGCATGCCGCGACATCTGCCGCTGTGACCGCCGAGGAGAAGAGGAATGGTCGCCCACGCTGACGCAACCATTCGACAATCGTAGCACGACCCGCCACCACACCGCCGACCACGCCGAAGGCTTTTGAGAGCGTCCCGACCTCGATATCGACCTTGCCATGTAGACCAAAGTGGTCCACGATTCCTCGTCCGCCTCGTCCAAGCACCCCTTCGCCGTGAGCATCATCCACCATCAGGAGCAGGTCATAGCGTTGGGCGACTTCGTAGATCTCTGGCAAGGGGGCAATATCGCCGTCCATACTGAAGACGCCGTCGGTCACAATCAACCCACGTCGGTAAGAAGAAAGATTTTCTTTCACTGCCGCTTCGAGTGCATTGACGTCGCAGTGTTCGTAAGCGATAATCTTGGCTCCTGACAGGCGGCAGCCGTCAATGATGCTGGCATGATTGAGCCGGTCGGAGAAGATGACGTCTTCCTTCCCAACCAACGCCGGAATGGTTGCTAAATTTGCCGTGAAGCCGCTTTGGAACGTAATCGCCGCCTCGACGCCTTTAAAACGCGCCAGTCGCTTTTCCAATTCGAGGTGTAGATGGGTCGTTCCGGCGATGGAACGCACGGCCGCCGGCCCGGCGCCCATTTCATCAAGTGCCTTTTTGGCCGCGGCCACGAGGGCCGGATGATTGGCCAAACCGAGATAGTTATTAGAGCAGAAATTGAGCACGCGTTTGCCATCTACTATCAACCAGGCACCTTGAGGGGATTCAATCGTGCGAATGCGGTTGTATAGACCTTGGGCTTTGAGCCCTTCGATTTCTGCATGAAGCCAGTCCAGCTTTGACATGTTGCCTCCAGGAGAAGATTATTTGTGATTATCTTCACGAACAATTATATCGCTTTCGGTTGCGTCTTCGGCGAGCAGGCCTAAAGATGTGAGGGCCGAGAAAATTTGAGCTGCTGCGCCCTCTTTGACAACCACCGCTGTCGGGCCGAGGACCTCACCCAAGTAGCGCCCAGCCTGAGAGCGGCGCAGTTCGTCCAAGACCTCGGGGCGGCTGAGGCGTAAAATCAGGCGACGTTCCAAGCGCGCCTCGTTTCCGCGTTGTTCCCAACGCCGAATGGCTTTGACCAAGGAAGGAGGTAGTTCTGCCGATGCGTGTTTCGCCAGCAACGCAAGTAAGGTGTTGACCTTGAGTCCTTGTGCGCGTGCCCGTTGGAG
>JANWWB010000340.1 GCA_025056515.1 Anaerolineales bacterium | reverse complement strand
CGCCGAACAGGCCGCCGCCCGGATTAGCGTAGAGGCTCTCTCCTCCCAAAAACAAATCCCAACCATAAACGTTGTATAACCCACGTGGGTCTTCGAACGACCTTCCAACTCACAGCCTCAACCTATGCCTCCTCTAATTGTCGGAATCCGTTTTGCTCAAGTCGGCAAAATCTACCATTTTGATGCCTCTGCTGTACCCGAAATCAAAGTCGGCGACCATGCAATTGTCGAAACTTCGCGCGGCAAACAATTGGGCGAGGTGGTCCAAATCATCTCAGACCCGGTTCCGCCACCGGAAGGCTGGAAGCCCGTTGAACGGATTGCCACGCCGCGTGATTTAGTCCTAAGACGCATGTGGATGCAGAAAGAACTCGAGGCGATGATAGCCTGCCGTGAGCGCGCTGCGCAGCTAAACTTGCGCGGGGTCAAAATTGTCGCGGCCGAATTTTCTTTCGATGGCACGCGCTTGGCCTTTATGTACAGCGCGGATACTGAAGAAAAAGTGGATCTGAAATCCCTACGCCAAGACATGCAAAAGCAATATCCACAAGCCCAGGTCGAACTGCGTCAGATCGGCCCGCGTGATGTCGCTAAACTGCTTGGCGGGATGGGCGCCTGCGGTTTGGAAACCCGTTGCTGCTCTCGTTTCCTGACCGAATTCAGCCCCGTCTCGATCAAAATGGCCAAAGAACAAGGCATTTCGCTCACGCCAGAAGAAATTACGGGTATGTGCGGTCGTCTGCGCTGCTGCCTGGTCTACGAATACGAACAGTATGCTGCTGCCCGCAAGGAATTGCCCAAGAAAAACAAGTGGGTCATCACCCCCTTGGGTGAAGGCAAAGTGGTAGACGTTAACCCCTTACAGATGCTTGTCCGCGTTGCCCTGCCCGAACTTGGGGAACGCGAATTCCATCGAGACGAACTGGAACCTTGGGACGAACTCGAAGCCTTGCGACGTAAAGCAGCAGCCCCCTGTGAAAATTGCGGTAAGAAAAATGGAAACACCCCAACCTCCTGACTCTTGGCCTATCCCACAAAAAATCTTGGTCCTCCTGGCCCATCCAGACGACCCAGAGTTCTTCTGCGGCGCGACCTTAGCGCGCTGGGCACGTCTCGGACATGAAATCCATTACATCTTGCTCACCTGCGGGGACAAGGGCGGTGACCTGAACACGACCCCCAGCGACCTATGCACCTCGCGTCAGACTGAACAGGAAAACGCCGCCCGTGTGCTCGGGGTTCGTTCGGTGCGCTTCCTGAACCTCGAGGACGGTTACCTCGTCCCCAGCCTCGAACTGCGTCGGGAAATGGTACGGATTATCCGCCGCGAAAAGCCAGATATCCTCGTCACCTGTGATCCCACCAATCTCTACCCTTCCAGCGGCTATGGGCTGAACCATCCTGACCATCGCGCCGCCGGTCAGGTTGTCCTGGATGCTGTCTTTCCCGCCGCCGGCAACCCCCACTTCTTCCCCGAACTACTACACGAAGGATTCGAGCCACACACCCCACGCGAGGTCTGGGTCTCACTGACCGCCCAGCCGAACGTCACGCTCGACGTAACTGATACTTGGGAAATCAAACTCCAAGCGCTTAAGGAACACAAGTCCCAAATCGGAGATCCGGCCGAGTTCGAGAAAAGAATGCGCGCTCGCCACACCGAAGACAGCACAGAGGAAGCCCCACGCTACGAAGAGCGCTTCCACGTCATCAAGTTCCACGCATGAACCTGCTCGAACTCAGCCTCCGCACCACCGATGACTACGCTCTAGGCCTCAATCAGGATAAATTCGTTGTAGACCGCAGCTGGCCTGGCCGGATGGGGGAGTTCCTAGCCGTCTTAAAGCGCAAAGGGATCGAGCTGAAATTCATCGTCACCCACTTCCACATGGACCATACCAGGCTGGTGCTGAACATCAACAACCTAAGCGCAACCCCGCACCTCTTATCAACCCAGGTTAGCCATGCTCGAAAACCGGCTGACCTTCTTTGGCCCAAGCTAGGAATACTCCTCAAGATGCCACAAGACGGCAAACTCCGCTTGACTTCACCGAAAGTCGCGCTTGCTTGTCCCGCCCTCGGCCCAGCAGGAGAAATTCCTCCTCTCGCAGCACACAGTCCCGACCACGTGCCATCGTCCTTGCCAACAGCTGGGCTTTCATCCGCAACCTATCGTTATAGGACCTTTCTGATTCCATGCAGCCCAAACAGCAAGCCGCTTAGGGTAGAATCGCATCAACCGCCTATCAACCACCTCTAGCCTGCCTACGGCAATCCGATAGCTTTGCGATACCCTCAGAGAGATACCGGCGCCCGATTGCCAAGGCGGATCCTCCTCTGACCGGAAACAATCTTGCCCAACCAAGAGATTGCTTCTTCACTCTTCCAAAGGGCTTAGCCCTTGAAACATGAGGTTGATATGACCGATTGGATCTCCGAAGCAAACGCACTCTTTGAATATACGCAGTCTTTGCGGCGCGACTTCCACATGCACCCCGAACTGGGCTTCCAAGAAATGCGCACCGCCGGGATTGTCGCCCGTGAACTGAGCAAGCTTGGCCTGGAAGTGACCACAGGCATCGGCCAAACTGGTGTTGTCGCCCTCATCGAAGGAGCACGTCCGGGGCCGGTCCTCATGCTCCGCGCCGACATGGATGCTCTCCCCATCCTGGAAGAGACAGGCGCGCCCTACGCCTCCCAAACCCCTGGTGTCATGCACGCTTGCGGCCACGACGGCCACACCGCCATCTTGCTGACCGTGGCCCGTTTACTTCACAGCCACCGGGACAAACTCGCCGGGACGGTTAAACTTGTCTTCCAACCTGCCGAGGAGGGGCTAGGTGGTGCATCGCGCATGATCGAAGATGGCGTGTTGGAAAATCCCAAGGTGGACTTCGCCCTCAGCCTACACCTCTGGAATGAACAACCGCTCGGCTGGCTCGGCATCCCGGCCGGCCCTGTCATGGCAGGTGGAGAAATCTTCAAAGTGAAAGTAATCGGCAAAGGTGGACACGGTGCTGCACCTCATCTAGCGATTGACCCCATCTTTGCCTCAGCCCAAGTGATCTCGGCCTTACAGGGCATTGCCGCCCGGAACGTCCCACCGCTCAAAGCAGCAGTGATCAGCGTCTGCACGATTCATGGCGGCGAAACCTTCAACGTTATCCCTTCTGAAGTCGAACTGACCGGCACGATTCGTACTTTTGACCTTGATGTACGACAAAGCGTGCTCGAACGTTTCGAGCAAACTGTACGCTCGACAGCGGAAGGTCTAGGATGTCGGGTCGAAATAGACCTACACCGTCTTACTCCGGCGCTTGTCAACAATTCGACAATCACGGCACGTGTGCAGGAAACAGCTCAACAACTCTTTCCGGACTCCGACCTCATC
This sequence comes from Anaerolineales bacterium, assembly GCA_025056515.1. Lineage (GTDB taxonomy): Bacteria > Chloroflexota > Anaerolineae > Anaerolineales > Villigracilaceae > UBA877. The sequence continues at coordinate 2,678 of JANWWB010000340.1, read as the reverse complement.
ACAGGCGGCTATATTACCATGGGTTCAGAGGATATGGCCTTCTTCCTCGAGCGCGTCCCTGGCTGTTTCTTTTTTGTTGGTTCGGCTAACCCGGAGAAGGGGTTAGATGCCGCTCACCATCACCCACGCTTTGACTTCGACGAAGCTGTGCTTCCCCGCGCGGCTGCCCTTTTGGCCGCCTCCGCCGCTGCCATCCTCAACTCCGAAATCCGGGCATGAGTCAGAGCAACTATCCTTAGAAATGCTCGAACGAGGCAAGTCCTTGCCCCCCCTATCTCTGTGATAAAGAAAGACATTCAAACATATCTCTCACCCCTGAGTTCATCCGACTTGACATTTCACGTCTTACGCCTTACATTATGTAGTCTTATGTTTCACATACTCTAGCTTTTCAGGAGTCTTCATGTCAGATCGAGTCATCAACGATTTCAGCATCACGATTGCTACTGTCAACGGTTCCGGCTCGCAGACCGCCAACGTCACCCTTTTGCGAGCGCTCTTCAAGATGGGAATCCCGGTTTCAGGTAAGAATCTCTTCCCGTCCAACATCCAGGGTTTGCCTACTTGGTACACCATTCGAGTGAACAAGGACGGCTTTCTCGCCCGACGTGACGAAGCAGAGATTGTCGTCACCCTCAATCCGGCTTCCTTTGGGCGCGATCTGGCTTTGGTCCAACCGGGTGGAGCGTTCTTCTACGCTGACGATATCAAATTACCCATCACCCGGAATGATATTACAGTCTATCCTATGCCGGTCAAAGCCTTGGCTCGTGCGGCAGATGTCTCGCCGAACTTGCGCGATTATATTGCCAACATGGTATATGTGGGCATCCTAGCACACATGCTAGGGATTGACCTAGAGAAAATTAAACAAGCACTTGCCTTCCACTTTAAAGGTAAAGAACAACCGATTGCATCCAACTTCGGGGTGATTCAAGCGGCAGCCGACTGGGCCGCCCAAAACTTGACCAAGAGGGACCCCTTCGTGGTTGAACCGATGGATAAAACCGCAGGTCTTATCATGACTGACGGTAACACAGCCGCTGCCTTAGGCGCGATTTACGGTGGAGTTCAATTTGCGGCCTGGTATCCTATCACGCCAGCCTCTACCCTAGCCGAAGCACTCAACGTCTATTTGCCGCGCCTTCGTAAGAAGGACGGTAAACAGACTTACGCCGTCCTGCAAGCCGAAGATGAGATCTCGGCCATCGGCATGGCGGTTGGTGCCGGATGGGCTGGCTTGCGTGCTATGACCTCGACCTCCGGCCCTGGTTTGAGCCTGATGACCGAGTACGCCGGCTTGGCTTACTTTGCCGAGATACCGGTGGTCATCTGGGATATTCAGCGCGTCGGTCCCTCGACCGGCTTGCCCACCCGCACTGCCCAAGGTGACCTGACCATGATCTACCACTGGAGCCATGGCGATACTCAATATGTCATCCTTATCCCAGGCTCGGTCAACGAGTGCTTTGAATTTGGCTGGCGTGCTTTCGACATCGCCGAACGTCTTCAGACTCCAGTTATCGTCCTCTCCGACCTAGACTTGGGTATGAATCAATGGATGACCACACCCTTCGAATATCCTGACCAGCCGATGGACCGCGGCAAAGTGCTCTGGGAGGAAGACCTCGAAAAACGCAACGGTATCTGGGCACGATACAAAGACGAGGACGGCGACGGCATTCCTTATCGTACCGTACCGGGCAATATGCATCCGGCCTCGGCCTGGTTTGCGCGTGGTACCGGTCACGATGAGAACGCCCGCTACAGCGAAGACGCCAAAACTTGGGAAGCAAACTTGCTCCGCCTGAAGAAGAAATTTGAAACAGCGCGCAAACTCCTACCGACGCCAATAGTCGAAGAGATAGATGGCGCCGAAGTGGGCCTGATTGCTTATGGCTCAACTGAACCTGCCGTCCAAGAGGCCCGCTTCCTGCTCGAGCGCAACCACGGTCTCAAGACATCCTTCCTGCGCCTGCGCGCTCTACCCTGCACGCAAGAAGTGGAACAATTCCTGCAAAAGTATGCACGCATCTACATCATTGAAGCCAATCGCGATGGACAGTTGCGTCAGATTCTCTCTGCCGCTTTGCCTGCTTATGCGTTTAAACTCCGCTCCGCTTGTCATACCGATGGCCTCCCCCTGACTGCACGCTGGGTCAAAGAGGCCATCCTCGCCCAGGAGGTACACTAATGGCTATCCCGATTTCTCCTACCACGCAGACCAATCGCGTCGGCCTGACCAAAGCCGATTATAAGGGCCTACCATCCACTTTATGTGCTGGTTGTGGTCACAATTCCATTGCTAATCAAATTATCGCCGCCTGCTACGAACTGGATATTATCCCTGAAACGCTCATGAAATTTTCAGGCATCGGTTGCTCTTCGAAAAGCCCCACCTATTTCATGAGCCGTTCTTTTGGATTTAACGGTCTTCACGGGCGTATGCCCTCGTTGGCAACTGGCGCCATTTTCGGTGATACGCGCCTACGCGCGATCGGAGTCAGCGGCGATGGCGACACGGCTTCCATCGGTATGGGCGGTTTTAAGCACTTGATGCGCCGCAACGTCCCAATGGTGTACATCATCGAAAACAACGGTGTTTACGGCCTGACCAAAGGGCAGTTTTCGGCCACTGCCGAAGTGGGCTTGAGTCTCAAGCACCAAGGGACCAACCC
>JANWWB010000339.1 GCA_025056515.1 Anaerolineales bacterium | reverse complement strand
CCATGGCGCGCTGGCGAATGGTCAGTTCGATCTCTTCAGCCAAGTCGGGGTTCTGGCGCAAAAATTCTTTGGCATTCTCGCGTCCCTGTCCGATGCGGATTTCACCATAGGAGAAGAATGCGCCGCGTTTTTCGACAATGCCCAGTTGCGTCGCCAGGTCTAGCAAGTCGCCGACTTTCGAGATGCCTTCGTTGTACATGATGTCGAATTCGGCGGTGCGGAACGGCGGGGCGACTTTGTTCTTGACTACACGCACGCGCGTGCGGTTGCCGACGATTTCGGCGCCGATTTTTATGGATTGAACACGGCGCACATCCAGCCGTACCGAGGCATAGAACTTGAGAGCATTCCCGCCAGTGGTGGTCTCTGGGTTGCCGAACATGACGCCGATTTTTTGGCGCAATTGGTTGGTGAAGATCACAGCCGTTTTGGTCTGGTTGATGGCGCCAGAAAGTTTACGTAAGGCTTGTGACATCAGGCGTGCCATGGCACCCATTTGGGCATCGCCCATATCGCCTTCGATTTCTGCGCGCGGTACGAGTGCCGCGACCGAATCGATTACCACCACGTCTACTGCGCCGGAGCGCACAAGCGTTTCGGTAATTTCAAGCGCCTGTTCGCCCGTATCCGGCTGGGACACGAGCAAATTGTCAATATCCACGCCGCACTTGGCAGCGTAGGCTGGGTCGAGGGCGTGTTCCATATCAATAAAAGCGGCCGTTCCACCCAGTCTTTGTGCCTCGGCCACAATATGTTGGCAAATGGTGGTCTTGCCCGAAGATTCGGGGCCGAAAATCTCAGTGATTCGCCCGCGCGGGATGCCGCCGATTCCAAGCGCCAAGTCAAGGGAAAGCGAACCGGTCGGGATGGCTTCCACCATCATCCGATGCGCTTCACCCAGTCGCATAATCGAACCATCGCCATAACGCTTAATAATGTCGCCAACCGCCTTTTCTAACATGGCGCGGCGGCCTTCTTCTAGGGAGGATGGATTAACCAATTCAGATTTACGGGGCATACATTCCTCTTTAAACAAAATTCGCTTGTAGAGAGAGTATAGCACAGATGTTCGATATGTCAAGATTCCCAGCTCTAGGCATGCTTTCCGCAGCGACTAAAAGAACGGCCTCTTGGAAAGTCAGCATACGTCAATGACGTCCCTTTGGATCGGGATGAGCGGGCGGGAAATAGGCCTCCGGACGAAAAGGAGGAATGAGATTGAGAGCGGCAAGCTGCGCCCTGCCGGTCTCAACGTGCAAGACACTGACAGACCCAGGGGCAACGCTAAGGCGCTGAAAACTATCGAGCGGCAAGCCCAAAAAGTGCGCTACAGCCAGTTTGATAGGGTCGGCATGAAAAACAACGGCCACAAGGGCATCGTTCCCGTGGGTGTTGACAATCTCTTGCAAGGTTGCGACAATGCGAGCTTGGCATTCCACGAACGATTCGCCACCCGGAAAGCGGAACTGTGAGGGTGTTTCCTGAATCACCCGCCAGGCTTTTGTACGGCGCAGCATCTTCCATGAACGACCAGCCCAGGCACCGACGTCGGTGTCCATTAAATCGGGGGAAGTCTGAACCTGCAAGCCAAGAGCGTCGGCTAAGGGTTGGGCGGTCTCCAGCGCGCGTTCGAGCGGGCTAGAATAGATAGCCGTCAATGCAAGTCGTCCCAAGGCCTCGGCTAAAGCCGCAGCCTGTTCGCGTCCACGCGCGTTGAGATGGATGCCAGGCGAACGCCCAGGCATTTTATTGCTTTTGAAGTAGTCGTTCTCACCGTGACGGATGAGCAGAAGAGTTGGCATGTTCAGAGGTAGCAAGATTGGAGTAGCAAGGCAGCAACTTTCGCATCTTCCTCGATGCCGGCTCGCCAATTTATTTCATATGCCGCTTTAGTTCATCAATTCTATCCTGGGTCAGTTCCGGCACTTCTTCGCAACGTTCGATGCCAAGGGCTTTACGCTGGGCTTCTCGCCACATCTCCAACCTGGTTTTGACTTGTGCCTCATAACCTTGCTCCGAAGGACGGTAGAAATACACGCCAAGAAGCTCTTTGGGTAAATATTGCTGGGGGATGAAATGTCCTTCGTACTGATGAGGATATTCGTATCCTTTGCCGTGTCCTAGTGCGGCAGCGTCGCGATGGCTATCTTTGAGATGGGCAGGAACCTCGCCTACGCCTTCTTGTTCGATGCGCTCAAAGGCTTTGAAATAGGCCCCGGTGCTGTTGGATTTCGGCGCCGTAGCCAGGTACAGAGTAGCTTCTACCAAAGGGTAAACGCCTTCCGGCAAACCGACATAGTCAAAAGCCTGTGCAGCCGAAGTGGCTATCACGAGTCCGAAGGGGTCGGCTAAGCCAATGTCTTCTCCGGCCAGGATGATCAAGCGGCGCAAGATGAAGCGAGGGTCTTCACCAGCATAAAGCATTTTGGCCAGCCAATAGAGAGCGGCATCCGGGTCGGAACCGCGCACGGATTTGATAAAGGCGCTGATCGTGTCATAGTGAACATCACCATCCTTATCGTAGAGAACAGCGCGGCGTTGGATCGATTCTTGCGCCACGTCCAGGGTGATGTGGATGACTCCTTCTGCATCCGGTGGGGTCGATTCGACTGCTAATTCGAGCGCGTTGAGTGCGTTACGGGCGTCGCCGCCGGCTACCTCGGCTAAGTGAGCACGTGCTAGCGGATCGAGGTGAACACGGCGTTCTCCATAGCCGCGCTCTCGGTCGGTCAACGCCGCATCCAGAATCAGTCCGATTTGTTCGGGCGTGAGAGGATACAGTTGAAAGACCCGCGAGCGCGAAACTAGGGCCCCGATGACCTCGAAGTAGGGATTTTCGGTCGTTGCGCCGATGAAGACAATCGTACCGTTTTCTACGTGGGGAAGTAAGGCGTCTTGTTGAGCTTTGTTCCAACGATGGACTTCGTCTACAAAGAGAATGGTGCGCCTCTGATAAAGCCGACGCCGCTCCTGAGCCTCTTGGATAACCTGGCGCAGTTCAGGGATGCCCGCCAGGACAGCAGAAATCGTCTCAAAGTGCGAACGGGTGCGGTTGGCGATGATTTGTGCCAAGGTGGTCTTCCCGGTACCAGGCGGACCCCACAAGATGATAGACGAGAAGAGTTTATCGGTTTCAATGGCACGGCGTAGAAGTCGCCCGGGACCGATAATATGGTCCTGTCCGACGAACTCATCGAGCGTGCGCGGACGCATGCGCGCCGCAAGCGGCGCTTCATGCTTCATGCGCTCTTGCCAGGCATGGTCGAACAGGTCCATAGTCTATCAGGAGATGCAGACGCGCTCTCAGGACTCGTGAGTCTCTTTTTTGTCTTCCTCGGTTGGTGTTTCGCGGCTTTTCCCTTGCAAACCCTCCTTGAAGGCGCGAATGCCGCTCCCCAACTCTTTAGCCACTTGTGAAATCCGCCCTACTCCAAAAAGAAGCAGGACCAGGACCAGGAGGATAAGCAGTTCTGGAAGACCAAAATTACGAAACATAGTGAACTCCTCACTTCTCGAGCTTAGACCTTTTTCTCAGATGAGCCAGCGAACTCAAGCCGATGCTGAGGAAGTATAGCACAATCATCGGTAACATGACGAGGCTCATATTCACCGGGTCCGGTGTAGGCGTAATCACAGCTGCCAAGATAGCAATGAGGATGATTGCAATCCGCCAACCCCGCAAGAGCGGTTGAGGTGTGACCAGCCCCATCAGACTCAAAACATAAATCACCAGAGGGAACTCAAAAGCCACTCCAATCCAAAAAAGCAAACCGCTCACGAAGTTCACGTAAGACGAGATGCGCGGCAAGGCCTGAACGCCCATAAAGTTGAGCAAAAAAGGCAATGCTGTGGGAAGAAGAAAACGGTAGGCAAACAGAATCCCACCGAGGAAGAAAACCAACACCAAGGGTATGCCTAACAATCCCATCTTTTTGGCGCGCGGACGCAAGCCAGGTGCGGCAAAAAGCCAAAATTCAAAAGCAATGTAAGGGGAAACGAGCACAAGCGCGCCGAAGACTGCCACACGCATGAAGACACCTACCGTCTCGGTGACATCAATGGCTACGAGCGCATCCAAGCCGCCGATCGGCGCTGCCAGGAGGTCGAGCAAGCGAGGTGTAAAAACGGAGACGAGCGCCACGCCCAGGACGAGCGCCACGAAAATGCGAAAGAGATGTTTACGGAACTCGTTCAAGTGCTCAAATAGAGAAGCCGGCCTCTCAACCGAAACGGTGAGAGCTTCCGCCAGGTCACGCTCTTCGGGTTCTTGATTGAGGAAAGCGGAGATTCTTCGGAGTGTATGAACAGGAAACGTGACCAGCTTCCAGACCACCCAGAAAGGGAAAGTTAGAACACGCCCGATCGCGCGCAAAACTTTAGCCATCGGTTTTCTGACCCGCATTCATCCCTGGCCCAGGTGCCTGGTGCAACCAGCTCTCCTCCTCTTTAGGGCGAGCCACCTTCTCCGAGGAGGAAACAGAAGCAAACGGATCGATCGCTTGCTGAATTTCCTCCAGGTTGGCCTCTCGCATCAGCCGTCTCGGCAAGTTTTTGAGGGTCTGCCCAGTTTCATGGAGCATCTTCCACTCCTGCGAGCGGACCACACGGTTAAGAAAATGTCCAAGGGCACGACCCGTGCGAGCTAAATCCTGAGGGCCAAAAATGAGCAAAATCAGGAAGAGAATAAACAGAATTTCGGGCAAACCTAGGCCAAAGACATTCATAGCACAGCTAGAGAAACCTCAGAGAGCAGGAGGAGGTACATCCTGGAACTGCGCAGAGGTCGGTCGAGGCCATGAAGGTCTCAAGAACACAAGAAAAAGAACAATTGCCACCAGCACGCTGACAGTGCTATAGACCGCATCTAACTCCTGAACTGTAAAGAGGGACGGGGTCGGCATGACAGTAATGACATAATTGGCGAAGATACCGGTAAAGAGGTTGTTCGCCGCGTGAATACCAAGCGCCAATTCCAATCTCCCATCGCGCAACGTCACATAGGCAAGCAAGGCGCCTATCGCAAAATAGTTGAATGCCATCAGTAGGGGACTCTCTTGCGCTTCCGGGTTGAGCAAATGAGGAAGCATAAAGAGAAAGCCGGAAAGAAAGGTTAGGATCCACAGATTGCGAATGCGCCGACCGAAGCCCTGCAACAGATAGGCGCGAAAGAACAGTTCTTCGGCTGAGGTCTGAATCGGAATCAAAACCAATGCCAAAGGCAAGAACAGCAAGAAGGAGGCAGGTTCAAACGTCAGTCGGTAACGCCCCGGATAGAGAAGCGCTTCGACCGCCGCAGCGAGCGCAACCAAGAGAAACCACAGCAGAGCGCCCTGCCCGAGACGTTTCCAATCAACACGATGAGCCGGCGTAATCAGAGTCAGAAATGGACGGCCATGGAGGACGCGGACGGCAAACCAAATACCCGCTAGAAACGTCCAGGAGGCCAGCATAAAGATGACAAAAGAGACAATCGTCGGGACGCCCAGAAAGTGTCCCTCGGCTGTGAAATCGGTTTGAGGGTCAGGGTCCAGTTTGACCCAAGCAATCAGCAAGAAGGTAGGGATGCTCCCCACAATCTGCCAACTGAAGAAGATGATTAATACGCTCAAGAGGTAGCGCCACCACTCATTTTTCCCGCTGTCAGCTAAGCGTAGATACTCAGACATACTCGCTCCTGGGCTTATGGGGTAGGCGTTGGAGTCTCAGTAGGGGTAGGCACGAGGGTAGCGGTCGGCCCGTTGCCGCCATTACCGCCATCACATTCGATGGCAACCTGAGTCGCCGTCGGATAATGGGGTTCGTTCTTCTGACTGGTCACACTAAAAGCCAGGTTAAACTGTTCCTCGGCGGCACAGTAGTCTCCGGAGGCCAAGAACTTCTCGGCTCGTTTGATCGTAGCATAGCGCCAACGTTCGGTCGCCGTCATACATGAGGCATCCATCATACTTGGATAACCGGCCATCACTTGTGCAAAGAAACTCTGTGCCTTCTCCCAGTCCTGGTCCCAATAACTTGCACCAATAAGGTAGAGGCGAGCATAGGTGCGCAGATTTTGGGCAACTGCATCGAGGGTTCCAAAGCGTTCGGCGCGGGTCAAGTCATAGATGCCGCCTTCCAGGTTGATATCCTGGCAGACTTGTCCTGGCCCAAGCACAATTTTAGAGACACCGCGCATGCGCAAAGCCAGATAGTATAAGCTATCCACTTCGGCCGTTTTGTAGGCGGGATAGTTCTTGCGCAGGCTATCCAAATTATCTAAGGCGGCGTTCCAATCACGTGCTTTCAAGGCGCTGCGGACGTTTTCATAAATAGTTTCGGCGCTGCGCAGGTCGACCGTTGGCGTCATTTGAAGGGTAGGGGTGTTTGTTGGAGTGGGGGAAAGTTGCATGCGCAGCAGCAATTCGGTGTAGGCTTCCATCACCCCGGGAAAATTGGGGGCATGCTGCACAATGAAATCAAAATGCTGTCGCGCCAAGTCATATTGACCGGCATTCATCTTTTGAATCCCAAGCTCGAGTTGTTCCTGCAATTGCGCGGCGACCAGCGTTGCCTGGGCAGCGCGCCGCTGACCGATGCCGGAGCCATAACCGGCCAGCGCTCCCGCAAAAATCAACAGGATGAACAAAACAGCCAAGAACCACCTTGGCCAACCCACTCGTTGGAGGCGCGGTTGGGTATTTTCTTTCGTCGGTCTCACCGATTGCGGCTGGGTCTGCTCAATCGAATGAGGTTGGGTATCGTGCAATTCGTGTTCGGACATGGCCGCGATTATACCCCAATCTCCGTGCGAGAGTCAGTCGTTTGATTAACGTTCGATACCCAAACTTCTCTTGACCACACCTACTTGGGGACTGAAGTCCCGGCTCATGGCTTGGAACCCGCCCAAGCGGGCTGGATCTGGGTCATAAGCCGCTTTGGGGCAGTTTCTCAAGCTCGCAAGAACTTCGCCAAAATCCGCCGCAGAAAAGGTTGGCAACAGGGTGGCCGAGGTTTTGTCTGAAGCCTCTGGCTTGGGAAACGGTTATAGATTCAGCAACAGGCGGATTTCCTTCCAGATAAGTGGCAAGGTGACCGCCAAGCCCGCCATCAGACCGATGAGCGCCGAGAAAAGCGGTGCAAGTGGCAGGAAACGAATCATCAGCCAAACCATTCCGCCGCCTGCCAGCGCCGCCAGCAGCGCACGCAACCATGTGCCACGTATATCGAGCAAACCGGGGAACTTGCGATTGAGCAAAGCGTGCAGCACAAGCGCTTGTCCAGTAAACGTCAGCGCCGCAGCCAAGGGAATACCCGGCAAGCCAAGGAGGCGCGAAAGCAACCATGCCAATCCGACAAAGGAAACCGCCTGAATAGCCGCCGCCGCGAGCGGGGTGCGCGTGTTTTGATTGGCATAGAAAGAACGCACGGCTACCTCCAGCCAGGAATCGCCCACCAAGCCAAAGAGGAACGCCCAAGTGCACCAGGTGACCAGGTCAAGTTGTGCTGCATCGAAATCGAAGAACGCTCCTGCTAACGGTCGGACAGCAACCGCCAGCAACGCCGAGGCAGATAAGCCAAGCGCCAGCATCACCCGCAAGGCGCGGTTGACCGTCTCGCGGAAGGCATCTTTCCGGCCGGCATTGATAAACTCGGAAAGGGTCGGCAAGAGCGCGATGGCGATCGCCGTCCCAATGACCGTTTGCGGGACCTGCTGGATGGTCCAACCGAGATTGAGTGCCCCTACCCCGGCCTCACCGAAGTGGGAGGCTAGGTTGTCACGGGCGACAAAATACGCCTGGATACTGACCATTGTCAGCAGGCGTGGCCAGAGCAGGGTCAGGACACGCACCACACCCGGCGTCCGCAAACCGATGACCGGACGCCAACGAAACTGATAGTGAATCAGCCCCGGAACCTGAATCAGCAAATGTAGAAACGCTCCCAGGATGACGCCGTAAACCATACCGTAAAGTCCCAACCCAAAAGCAGGCAGGGTAAACGGGCCAACCGTCAGGCCCTGCTCTGGAGTCAAGACGGTAACGCCGAAGATTTGACCGAGGTTGTAAAAAATGGGGGCAAGGGCAGGCAAGAGGAAGTGTTTATTGGCCTGCAGTGAGGCCATGACCAAGCCACTGATGGAAAAAATCAGGATGGCCGTCAGGTCGAGGCGCATTAACGAGGCAGTTAGCGCTTGATTTTCAGGCGTGAACTTGGGCGCAACCACGTAGCGCACTAGAGGCTCAGCAAGCAGGATGATGATCACCGAAGCGCCTGCGGTAACAAGAAAAGCCAGGTTCAAGATGCGGACGAACAAATCCCAGGCCGCTGGCCGCCCCTGTCGATCGAGGTACTCCCGCAGCACAGGGATAAAAGCCATTCCAAGAGCGCCACCAGAAAGGAGCGCCGAAAGGTAATCAGGGATGTTGTTCGATGCCCCAAAGATGCCCATCCCCTCCAAGCCAACAATCTTGTTGAACAACAGGGACTTGACAAAAGCCAAAGCTTTATCTAAGGTGAATAGAAAGGCGATCAGCAGCGAGGAGCGAGTCAGGTGAGAAAGTTTAGGCATGGGATGATTATAACGTAAGCTAAGTTCTGGATTGTCGTTTGGAAACGGCAGTTAAAGATGGTATCCAGCCTCTCGCGCAACTCTCTTGAGGAGGAAAAGGATCAGGGAAAAGAGAGCAAAGGGAAAGTTATTGTTGTTCTTTTGTTACAGCCCTGAGTTTAGTGGCTGAAGAAACTTTTTTCGTGGCAGGAGACAGGGAACCTCTTGATTCTTGGCCGGGCTTTTTCTCTGCCGTTTGCACGAATCGTTCCAGACTCCACCCCTCCGTCAGCCCGACGACGGCATCCCCGGCCTTGACCTCCACCACCGCCTCGCCGCGCGCAGCGGAGCGCTTGCGCAGGGGAGCGGCGTCCAGACGTGTCATCTTCGAGGCAGCCTTGAGCAGGTGCAGGGTCACAACAGAATTCGGTTTGCCGAGCGCCAAACCAGCCAGCCTAACGCCGCGCGGCAATTCCCAGACGATGATACCCTTGCCATAACGCCCTTGCGCAGGGAAATCATCTTGGGCAAGACGCTTCGCTTTACCATCGGAAGCAATCATGAACAAGTCACCTACGGCAGGTAGGGTTTGCACGCCTACCACTTCATCTCCAACGCCGAGTTTGATGCCGTTCACGCCAGTGGCGGCCAGGCCCATCGGGCGGACTTCCTCCTCGCTAAAGCGGATGCCCATCCCTTGTGCCGTAACGAGCAAGACATCTTTCTTGCCGTCGGTCAAGGCTAACCAACCGAGCGAATCGCCTTCGTTCACGTTGACCAATTTGAAGGTGTGAGCAGAAGGCCCAGGGAGTTCACTTATGGCACTCTTTTTGACCATCCCGCCGCGCGTGACCGTCAGAATGAAGATTTCCTCCGGCAGTGCCGCGCGTTTGGCGGGCAGGGCAAAAGCAATCACCGGTAGAGCCTCAGGAGACAAGGGCGAGGCCTTGTGGAAGGGAACGCCTTCCGAGAGTTTTTCAACCTCCGGCAAGGTATGAACGGCGACCGCCGCAGCTATGCCCTTCTCGCCGACCAAGTAGAGCGTATCGACCATGCTGGCGCGGACAAGCAGTTTTGGCGCTTCAGAACCGGAAAGGCGCGGCAGTTTTTCGTCGCGGGTGCGAGCAAGAAGCCCATTGGCCGTCATCCCCACCCAAACTGTCTGCACTGGCAAGAGCTCGCTAGCCGTGAGTGGGACCTCCTGCGTCTTGCGTTCGCGCAGGCTGACCATTTGCGTCCGGCGACGGTCAGCGTAAGCAGCTTTAACCTTAAGCAATTCTTCTGCCGCCAAAGCACGCATCTTCGGCGGTGACTTGAGTAGAGCTTCCAGGTCCTTAATCAGGGTTAGCGCCTCTTTGTATTCGGCCTCGATTTTCTTACGCTCTAAGGCTGCCAGGCGGCGCAATTGCATATCGAGGATGGCATTGGCCTGGATTTCGCTCAGGCTATAACGTTTCATCAGGCGAGTGCGAGCAGTGTCCACATCGGAGGCGGCTTTGATGAGAGCGATGATTTCATCCAAATGTTTGAGAGCTGTCATCAGCCCTTCGAGGATGTGAGCGCGAGTGCGTGCCCTCTCGAGGTCAAACGCGGCACGGCGGCGAATGACCGTCAGTCGGTGCTCAAGGTAGACACGCAGCGCCTGTTTGAGAGTCAGCAGGCGCGGCTCACCCTCCACTAACGCCAGGAGCATGATGCCAAAGGTCTGTTGCATGGGGGTACGCTTGTAGAGGTCAGCTAACACGGTTTCCGGCTCGACGTTCTTGGTGAGTTCGATGACAATGCGCAGTCCCTGACGGTCGGATTCATCGCGCAGGTCGGTAATGCCTTCCAACGTGCCGTCGCGAACCAGTTCGGCAATTCGCTCGATGAGGCTAGATTTGTTCACCTGATAGGGCAATTCGGTGACGATAATCCGCGATTTGCCACGCTCCATCTCCTCGATGTACGCTTTGGCCCGGACTGTAACCCGACCACGCCCTTTGCCATATGCCGACTGAATCCCATCTTCCCCCGGCTGTTCGATGATCACACCGCCGGTGGGAAAGTCCGGTCCTGGAATAAAGACCATCAAGTCATCCAAGTTGATTTCGTCCAGCTTTTCCCAGCGTCCGAGCAGATAGACGCAAGCATCAATCACTTCGCCGAGGTTGTGCGGAGGAATGTTAGTGGCCATGCCAACGGCAATGCCCGAGGAGCCGTTGACGAATAGGTTAGGAAAAGCCGCAGGCAAGACCGTAGGTTCGGTGAGGGTGCCATCGAAGTTGTCAGCAAAGTCCACCGTGTTCTTGCCGATGTCTGCCAATAGCTCGAGGGCTGGGGGGGCCAGGCGCGCTTCGGTATAGCGCATGGCGGCAGGCGGGTCTCCGTCCATAGAGCCAAAGTTGCCTTGTCCGTCAATCAGAAGCAAGCGCATGGTGAACTCCTGCGCCATGCGCGCCATGGCTTCATAGACAGCTTGATCGCCGTGTGGATGGTACTTGCCGAGCACTTCACCAACGATACGAGCAGATTTGCGGTAAGGCATGTCAGGACGCAAACCCATATCATACATGGCATAGAGGATACGCCGTTGGACGGGTTTAAGGCCGTCGCGGGCATCGGGCAGGGCACGGGCAACGATGACGCTCATGGCGTAGTCGAGGTACGCCTGTTGCATTTCCCGGTCAATATCTATGGTGCGGACAAGACCAAGTTCCATATGAAGGCTCCAAAAATCATCGGCGCTGAAGAAAATTTTCCGAACCTCTCTTCCCCCTCTCTGGTTCGAAGAGAAGGGCAAGGCAGGAGCAGAAAAAGCACGTCCTCATTCCTCGACCACTTCTCCCAGTGCGCCCAACACGGCCATAAGCCTGGGATAGTCGTCCCGTAAGAGAGTAATGAGTTCACGCGTTGCCTCTTCTATCCACACCTCGTTTTTTAGCTTTTGCTTGACCTGCAAGACATGTGCAGCCAATACCTCGCCGATAGGGATGTCCTCGGCCCGCAGGATGTGTCGGAAGTACCCAAAGCGCCCAGACGTGACAAAACGCCTCAGTTCGACATCCGAACAAAGGTAGATGACATCCAGACTCAACGGCGGGCGCGGAGGCAGAAGATGATACATCCTGCCATCCTGTTCGTAACCAACCGTCAGAACGCTCATTTCAACCGGCACGATGCGTCGCTCGCGGTTATCTTGCATGACTTCTGGGGGAATGTTATCCGCTGTAACCAGCTGCCGCACCAAGCCATCATCTTCGATGTGAATATCAGTGATGAGGCCATAGACAGCGTAGCCATCCAAGAGCGGCGCCCGGACGAGCGCGCCCAAGGCAGGAGCTTCGAGCTGTGAGACCGGACAACCGACCACAAAACCGGTCACACCGGAGCGAAGGAGATGTCCAATCCGAATGCCTGTCATATCACCTCACAGAATTTACCTCACAGGACAGATCGACAACCCAAAGCTAGCGATTGTCTTTGGCCAATTGCTTGCCTGATTTTTCGCCGACTTCGCCGCCGGAGCGGCGTAGTTCTAGGGCCAGCATCGCTTCCACTTGCTGCTTTTCTTCGAAACGTACGACAGCAATCTCATGGGCACGATGGAGGATATACGGATACGGCCATGCACCCATAAGCCGGCATTGTTCCAGCAGGGCCGTGTGGAGGACATTGAGAGCCTCCGGATCCTCGGCCACCCATTGGGGAAATTCAACCCGTGCCAGGGCTGGATGTTTCTCGCCGCCTACGTTCAAGTAGAAAAAGTGAATTGCCAAAGCACCGGTATAGTGAGGACGTGAACTCGACTGAAGACCAAAAACGGCAGAGCGTTGACCGCTCTTGAGCAATCGGCCGAACAACCATAGATCAGTTGCGCCGCGCAGGGGATGATACTGACGCAGGTTTCTCATGTCCTCCTCCGGTAGAAGGGCAATTTCAAGCAAACGGACAACCAAGTCGGCAGTCGGCTTATCCACATAACCTGCAGGGACAATCCCCTGCTCTTGCATTTGCGAAAGGATAGAGAGATGATGCTCAAGTGAGCGATGATATTCCTGTTCATCGGAGTTTTTTGCACCCCATAATTCCAGCGGCCCGTCCGTGAGCGCCAGACAGATTTGCCGTAGTGAAAGGCTCTCCGACGCAGTCCGGCAGCTTAGCGTGGCATTCTCTGTTTGGCGCGCCAATTCGAGGAGTTTGCGCCGTTCGGCCAAATCGCGACGCAAGGCGATGGCTTCCTCGGTCAGCATCCCGCTTTCGGTATAGAGTTCGTCATCGAAGAGGAGAAGGCTTTCAGTGAAGACCTCAGGCGTTGCTCCAGAGCCAGAGCGGAGGCGGATGATGCCAATGTTGACCAGACTGTAAAGGACAGCGGCGTGCCGGTCGGGGACAATTTGCGAACCGTCGGCGGCAAGTAGAATCGGGGAAACGGGAGCAGGCGCGGGGTCGAAGGCCGCCCCAAGCGGCGCCTCCAGAGGAATGGCGCAGCGCAGAGACGGATCATAGCCACGAGCGCGTTCCACCTTCTCGCTCAGAAGCGCCGTTTTCTCCTGCCAGGCCTGGAAGAGTTCCCAGGCGCGCTGACGCTGGCGCTCTACTGTCTGACGTCGTAGTTGCGCTTCTTTCCCAATCAGGCGAATTTTTTCATAAACTTGTTGAAAGTTGAGCGCCATGCCATTCTTTTAGAACGTTTTTTCTTATTTTAGCACAAGAACAGAGATGTCCAAAACGAATTGTATCATCGAAACTAGGCTTGAAAGCGGAAGCTTGGTTTGTCCACAAGCGGCCATCTCCTGGAACTTTTTTCTCTCTTCAAGCGTCTAATTAGACAAAATCCATTTTTTTGGAGGTGTTTGAAACATGCATACAAAACTCCTTGCCCTTTTGTCTGGTTTGTTCCTAGTGTTGGTCCTAACCGCTTGCGGTCCAGTGACTTCTTCCAGCGAGAGGACCCTGTCAGTGACCGGCACCGGCATGGTGTCTCTGCCCCCTGATCTTGCCTACCTGTCTGTGGGTGTGCACACTGAGGGCAGCAACCTAGCCAAGGCAATCGAGCAAAATAACCGCCAGACAACGGCTGTGGTGGAGGCTATCAAGAACATGGGGGTCGCCGTTGAGGACATCCAGACCAGTAACTTCAGCGTCTGGTCAACACAAGACTACGATGAAAATGGTCAACGATACACGAAATATATGGTGGATAACACAGTTTCGATCACCATTCGCGACCTCAGCAAAGTCGGAGCTTTACTTAACGAGGCAGTTTCAGCCGGCGCCAATAACATCAACAGCCTTTCCTTTGATGTTGCTGATAAATCGGAGGCATTGAGCCAGGCGCGGCAAAAGGCACTGGAAAATGCTAATGCCCTGGCGCAGGAATTAGCCGCCAAGGCAGGTCTGAAAGTTGGTCCAGTGGTGAGTATCGTTTACTCGGATGTGTCTCCTGTGCCGTATTATGGCATCGGGAGCGGAGGAGGAGCGGAGGCATCCTTAAACGTCCCGATTGAACCGGGCAAATTGCAAATTTCGGCAACCGTCACAGTAACTTACGAACTCGGCAGATAAATCTCCCCCGTTACAGACCGGCTAACCGCTAGTCCCACGCAGGTGATGCGTGGGACTTTTTGCCCAAAGCGACAGAATACCTCTAAGGGCGCATGTGGAGCAAGCGATGTGTTGGATAGGTTTCAAGAGGATGGAACTTTTTTTGTCTTTTTACGTCCTACAAATGTAACTTCACCATCAGGAGTCTGCAATGAGAACAAAACTCTTAGTCTTTATACTTGTTTTGATGCTTGGGGGGGTGTTATCTGCCTGTGGTCCGACGACCATCTATACCCAACCCGAACCGCCAGCGCGGACAATTACCGTCAGTGGGACCGGCATGGTGACCTTGACCCCAGACGTGGCCTACGTCTACATCGGCGTTCAAACGCAGGATGCGAGCGCAACCAAAGCGATGGATGATAACAACGCTCGCGCTCAGGCAGTCATCGAGGCCATTAAATCGTTTGGCGTGAAGAACGAGGACATCAAGACGACCAATTTCAGCATCTACCCTCAGCCAGTGTACGACGAGAACTACAACCAGGTCGGTGTGACCTATGTAGTCAATAATACGGTCTATGTCACCGTTCGCGACCTAGATAAGCTGGGTGCGCTGTTGGATGCCTCCTTCCGCGCCGGAGCAAATACCATTCACAGCATTTCCTTCGACGTTGCCGATAAGACGAACGCCATCAGCCAGGCGCGCTTGGCCGCTGTGGAAAATGCACGCCGTCAAGCTGAGGAACTGGCGAAAGCAACCGGTGTGGAAATTGGGAAGGTACAGACAATTACCTACTACGATAGCACTCCCTCCCCGGTTTACTATGCTCGCATGGACGCTAAGGCTGAAGGCGTGCCGATTGAGGTTGGTTCGATGCAAATCGTCACCACGGTCACGATTGTCTACGAAATCAAGTGACAAACTAGCAAAGACGACGGAACTCCCCGCCAAGCTGTGGCGGGGAGTTCCCTTTTGGAACAGAGCTAGCGGCTAAAGAGCGTTTCGAGCACCTTTTTCGATTCCTGCTCAATCACCTCGTGCAAACTCTGCCCATGGGAATCCATCGTCACCACCACGGGTAGGTCTTTGACCTCAATCACCCAAATCGCCTCGGGAACGCCAAATTCGAGTTTATACACGCCCAAGACGCGAGTGACCGATTGGGCGATAAAGGTCGCTGCCCCGCCGATGGCATGAAAGTAAACGCCGGGTGTTTCCTGACAGCCTCGCAGGGTCTTTGGCCCCATGCCCCCCTTGCCGATAACACCCTTGATGTTGAAGTGTTTCATCACATCGGCCTGGTAAGGTTCTTCGCGAATGGAGGTGGTCGGGCCGGCAGCGACAAACTGATATTCTCCTTGTTCATTTTTCGAGACAACCGGTCCGCAGTGGTAGATAACACCGCCGTTCAACAGGGGTTTGAGCGCCTCATACACTTCGAGGTCATCC
>JANWWB010000322.1 GCA_025056515.1 Anaerolineales bacterium | reverse complement strand
CCGGTCTGGGAACGCTCCGGCGCGCTTGGTGGTGGTGAGCAAAGCTCAACCGCTCGAAGTTGTTCGAGCAGCGATTCAGGCCGGTGTGCAGGTCTTTGGGGAGAATTATGCTGAGGAGGCTGTGGAAAAGATTGCGGCTCTTGGGGAAGTTGCGGTAGAATGGCATATGATTGGGCATGTGCAAAGTCGTAAGGCCGCTCTGGTTGCCGAACATTTTGACATGGTACATTCGTTAGATAGTCTCAAATTGGCCGCCCGACTCGAACGGTTCTGTGCTGAAAAAGATCGTACTTTGCCAGTCTTATTGGAAATGAATGTCAGCGGTGAGGCTAGCAAATTCGGTTTCCCGGCTTGGGATGAGAACAACTGGCCTGACTTGGTGCCTCTTTTGGCTCAATTCGAACAATTTTCTCACCTGAAGGTGCGTGGCTTAATGACCATGCCTCCGTATTTTGAAGATGCACAACAGGCGCGTCCGTATTTTCAGCGTTTACGACGCTTGCGCGATTTTCTAGCAAAGTCTTTGCCCGTCTTCGATTGGCTGGAACTCTCTATGGGCACGAGCACCGATTTTGTCGTTGCTGTTGAAGAGGGCGCGACCCTCGTCCGCATCGGGCAGGCGATTTTAGGCCCGAGACCAAAACGCATGGAGGAATCTGGATGATTAGCGGCCTGGTTGTACAATTGATTGATTTAGTTGCAGATTTGCTTGTCTTGATTGTCATTGCCGATGTGATTCTCTCGTATTTTCTCAGTCCCTACCATTCGGTACGTGCGGCATTTGACCGGATTGTAGAACCCATGCTTGCTCCCATCCGACGGTTTGTCCCTACGTTAGGTGGTCTTGATTTTAGTCCGCTGATTTTGATTGTCTTGATTCAAGTGATTTCTTACTTCTTGAAAACCCTTTTGTATTCCCTGTGAGGTGGATTTATGAAGAAGCGTTCTTTTCGCCTGCACGATGGAAAACACGGTGCTGCTTTAGCTGTGCGAGTGACGCCGCGCGCCAGCAGGAACGAAATCGTGGAAGTTTTAAGCGATGGCACCATCAAGATTCATGTTACTGCCCCTCCGGTTGGAGGAGAGGCGAATGAAGCTGTCTTGAAGTTCTTGGCTGAGGTGTTGGAGACGCCGGTTTCGAATCTGGAGGTGGTTGCGGGTGCAAACGGTCGAGATAAACTCATTTCGGTTTTGAACATGGACGCCGAGGTAGTTCATAAAAAAATCATTCAACATCTAGGATAGTTGTGATGATTTTCTGAGAGTAAACCAAAGCCCGGCTTTTGGTCGGCAGGGATGTGTCTGAAAGGAGGGGGCGTATCTGCCTGCTTCAAGGTTTGCTTAGGGGGCGGGGGCGTAAAAGCGACGGTACATCCAGTAGATTTCGTAGATGCTACGAATATAGTTGCGTGTTTCCGCAAAGCGGATGGTCTCGACGAATAAATCCGGGTCTGGTCCTGAAAGTTCGCGCCATATATTCGCATTTCCGATACCGGCATTATAAGCGGCAAGCGCTGCATATAGGTCGCCGCCGAAATAATCGCGTCGGTTGGCCAGGTAGTACGTTCCCAATCGAATACTGACAATTGGGCGATAGAGATCTTCTACCGTATAGTTGAGTGGCCAGCCGTAGGAGCGCACAATTTCTTCGCCTGTGGTGGGCATGATTTGCATCAGTCCACGCGCTCCCGCCGGTGAACGGATGAAGCTTTCGAACAAACTCTCCTGACGCATGACGGAGAAGAGAAAGAGTGGGTGAAAGCCATGAGCTTCTGCTGTTGGTTGTACCAAGTCAGCATAATAGAGGCCGTAGCGCACTAGATTGAAATAGAGCGGCGCGACCAACGTGTCGTTTTGGTCGGTCAGGCCGGCCAAAGTCAATACGCGGCGCAGGGCGAAAATTGCCGGACGATAGAGGCGCAGTTCGAGTAGATAGTTACCTAACCGGTAAGAGGCCTCAGCATTATCCTGCACGGCCTCGCGTAGCGATTCGAATTCGCGTTGTGCTTCTTCAACCAGACCAAGCGCCCAAAATTCTGTGCCGCGCGTGAAGCGGCTATCGGTGATGAGTGTGCCTGGGCCAGAAAGGTCGGTTTCCGGGGGTAAGTTGAAGGTGAGACGCACCCAAGCGTCGGCCTCGGCGCGGCGGGCTACTAAATCATGGGTAAAAAGCGGAAAGGTTGGGCTTTCAAAGGGAGGACGACCGAAGAGCATGTCTTGGGCGCGCAGACTGTAGTAGTCGGTTGGGTCTATGGAAGCGGCTTGTTGGTAGGCAGTTTTGGCCTCAGCAGGCAAGCCGAGTTTTTCGTAGGTTTTTCCGGCCCAAAACAGCGCCCGTGCTTGTTGTTCCGTTTCGATGGCCAAGAGTTGGCTGCGTTGGAAAGATAGCAGCGCAGCCTCGTATTGTCCGGCGCGATAGCGCAGGATGCCGGCGAAGAAGACTGCATCAGGTACGACCTCGCTGCTCGGGTAAGCTTCAGCAATCGAGTCCCAGGTTTGGGCGGCTTGGTCAAGCAGTCCGGCGCGTTCGTAGATGCGTCCGGCTTTGAAAAGGGCTTGGGGAGAGAGGTTGGGGTCGCTTTTACGGCGCGTGTATTCAATCAGCGTCTGTGCGGCTTCTGGATATTGGTTAAGGTAAGCCCATTGCGTGTAGGCTTTTTCATCCCAAGCGGCGTCCCAATACCGATTGTTCGGATACTGGTTGATGAACAGCGTAAAGACGTCAACAGCGCTCTGGTATTCGCCCATCTGTCGCAGCGTGAGCGCTCGGTAATATTCGACTGTCCCATCATGGTTGGGATTAGCGGCTAGGTAACGCCCAAAAGCAGCGAGCGCATAGCCGTACTGACCGGCGAAATAGTTGACTAGGCCGCGATGAAGCTCATTTACCGGAATACCGGCATTGACCAGTTCAACCAAGGCTGTGTACGAATCATAAGCCAGCGGATAGTTGTCTACAGCGTGTTGATAGCGCGCGTAAGCTTCTTGGGTTTGGCCGAGTTTCATGTGGAGCATGCCCGCCAACAAGTCCATTTGTGCCTTGACGTAGTCGCTTGTGCTCGATTCGGCGATGGCGTTATACATTCCCAGAGCGGTGGTTGCATCGCCAGCCTGTTCATAGGTGCGCGCTAATTCGATGCGTAACGGAGTATCATCGCCGATGTGAGGCTTCTCAAGGGCGGCTTGGAAGTCGGCGATGGCATCAGCATAGTTTTTCAGGTTGGCATAGGCACGCCCGCGTTGTGTCAGGACGTAATGATCAAGAATGCCTGGCCGATAGTACAAATACGAAGAATAGGCCTCCACCGCTTCAGCATAGCGACCGATTTCGGCCAGAATTTGGCCGCGCAGGAAGTGTGCCCAGGGACGATATGGCGAGTCAGGGTGATGGATGATCAGGTGATTAAAAAGGCTCAAAGCCTGACCGTAATTCTTGGAAGCCTTGCTCACCCTTCCCAGCCCCCATAAAGCCGCTGCCTGTATTTCTGGATTGTCGGTCGATTGATGGGCGGCTTGAAACTGGAGGTAGGCTGTCTCATAGTCGCCATAAAAGAGCGCCTGTTCACCGCTTGCTAGGCGCGCCTCAGGGGTAGGGGAAGGGGTTGGCGAGAGAATCTGGGTATAAGTGGCTGTGGCAGGCGAAGGCGGGAGACTCGGGGGCGAGGATGGAGAGGCTGTCTCTGATGGTGATGGGGCAGGGATGGGAACGCAACTTGTAAGAAGAACGGCAAGCAAAAATCCGCGCAGTAAAGGAGAGATGTTCATGATGCCCTTATAATTGAGAAAAATTGGCCTGTCAATGCTTGTCAATCTTCTTATGGCATGATAAACTACGCGTCGCTGACGCCCCGCAGGGCGTCTTTTCCTGTCCAATGCGTATCCAATGCGTACGATTTTTTGGGAAGATAACTGTCTGAAAATGATTGACCAGCGCCGCTTGCCCGGCGCGCTGGAAATCGCTGTCTGTCGGACACATCGGGAAGTTGCCGAGGCAATCCGCAACATGACC
>JANWWB010000274.1 GCA_025056515.1 Anaerolineales bacterium | reverse complement strand
CGTCAAGGAAAACTATCTTGGCGAATGCTTATTCTCGAATATCCACGAAGCCGGTCATGCGATGTATGAGCAAGGCGTGGATGTGAAGTACGAGGGCACTCCCCTGGCAGGCGGGACCTCGGCAGGTGTCCATGAAAGCCAATCTCGGCTGTGGGAAAACATCGTCGGACGTAGTCTCCCCTTCTGGGAACATTTTTTCCCAAAGTTACAACAGGTCTTTCCCGAACAACTCGGTGATGTCTCCTTAGAGACCTTCTATCGTGCAATCAACAAGGTAGAACGCTCGCTCATCCGCACGGATGCCGATGAAGTCACCTACAACTTACATGTGATGCTTCGTTTTGACCTGGAATTGGCCTTATTGGAGGGGACTTTAGCGGTGCGCGACCTGCCCGAAGCCTGGCGTGAGCGCTTCCAGGCAGATTTTGGCATCCTCCCGCCAGATGACCGTGATGGGTGTCTTCAGGATGTGCATTGGTTTGCCGGCGTTATCGGCGGGGCTTTTCAGGGCTATACCCTGGGAAATGTCCTCAGCGCACAGTTTTATGCCCAGGCGCTCAAGGCACACCCGGAAATCCCCGAGGAAATGAAACAAGGGAAATTTGAAACTCTCCATCGCTGGCTGAGCGAGAATATTTATCGGCATGGACGAAAATTCACCGCTTCTGAGCTGGTGCAGCGCGTGACCGGTGGTGAAATTTCGATTGAGCCGTATATCGCTTATCTAAAAGCCAAATATGGCCAACTCTACCAGCTATGAGAAGCGTATGGGAAGCCAATCGCCTTTTGCAGAGAAAATCGTCCTCATTACCGGAGGCTCGAGCGGAATCGGCCTGGCGTTAGCCAAGCAACTGGCGGCAGAAGGAGCGCGCCTCTGGCTGACCGGGCGCAGGCCGGATGCTTTAGCGGTCGCCGGTCTTGAGGTTGAGCGAGCGGGAGGTCGAACCCCGGGCCTGTTTCCCGCTGATGTAAGCGACTATGCCCAAGTGGAGGCACTTCTCGCTGAAGTTGTTCGTCAGGATGGCCTCCCTGATTTGGTGATCAACTCGGCTGGCATCACTCACCCCGGCTACGTGCAAGACATTCCTGTTGCAGTTTTCCACCGTTTAATGGAAGTGAATTATTTTGGCACCGTGCATGTGGTGAAGGCGGTTTTGCCCGGGATGATTGCACGCGGGAGTGGACATATCGTCAATATCTCGTCGGCTGCAGGATTTTTGGGAGTCTTTGGCTATTCGGCGTATGGTGCCTCCAAATACGCTGTTCGCGGTTTTTCGGATGTGCTGCGGGCGGAGATGAAGCCGTATGGCATCCGTGTCTCGATTGTCTTCCCACCGGATACCGATACCCCGCAATTAGCATATGAAACGCCCTTGAAACCACCGGAAACCAAAATTATCTCCGGCAATGCCAAAGTGATGTCTGCCGAAGCGGTCGCGACCGCTATCTTGAAAGGCATCCGACGCGGTCAATATATTATTTTGCCCGGTTTTGATGTTTGGCTGTTTTATCACTTGAACAATCTACTTGGCAATGCGGTGTATCTCCTGATGGACTGGATGGTCGCCGATGCTCGGCGGAAAAAATTCAAAGCGCAGAGGTAATCATGGATATTTTTGAGAAGTGTAGTCAATTTACTGCGGCCAAAGAAGCCATGGCCACCGGTCTCTACCCCTACTTTATCCCTCTTACGGAAAGCGAAGGTACCGAGGCGGTTTTCCGTGGTCACCGGCTGATTATGTGCGGGTCGAACAATTATCTTGGTCTAACGACCGACCCGCGCGTGCGTCAGGCGGCGATAGATGCGATCAAACGCTTTGGGACTTCCTGCACCGGTTCACGTTTTCTCAATGGGACGCTTGAGTTGCACGAACAATTGGAACACGAATTGGCCGAATACGTCGGCAAACCGGCGGCGCTGGTCTTCTCCACGGGTATGCAGGCTAATCTGGGGACGATTAGCGCCTTGGTCGGTCGTTCGGACGTAGTCATCCTGGATAAAGACGATCATGCTAGTATTGTCGATGGAGCGCGCTTAGGCTGGGGGGAGGTCAAGCGCTTCCGCCATAACGACTTTGCTGACCTGGAGCGCATCTTATCTGGTCTTCCCGATCACGTTGGTCGCCTGGTTGTGGTAGATGGACTCTACAGCATGGGTGGCGATGTCGTTCCCTTGCCAGAGTTGGTTGCGGTCTGCAAAAAGTACGGCGCTCGCCTGATGGTGGACGACGCTCACGCCATCGGGGTTTTGGGCGGCGGACGTGGCACGGCGGCGCACTTCGGCCTAACCGATCAGGTGGACATTATTATGTCCACCTTTAGTAAGTCCTTCGCCTCGTTGGGCGGATTTGTGGCCGGCGACGAGACGGTGATACACTATGTCAAGCATCACGCCCGGGCGCTTATCTTTAGCGCCAGTATCACACCAGCGAACGCCGCAGCGGCTTTGGCAGCGCTCCGTATCATGCGCGAGGAACCGGAGCGCATCGAACGACTGATGAAAATTGCCGAAAAAATGCGCAAAGGCTATCGAGAATTAGGCTTCAATATCGGTAATTCCACGACCCCCATTATCCCTATCATCATCGGTGATGATACCAAAGTACTGCTCTTCTGGAAGGCGCTCTTTGAACACGGTGTCTTTGTCAATCCGGTCCTGTCTCCGGCTGTTCCGCCGGGGATGCAATTGTTGCGCACCAGCTACATGGCAACGCACACCGACGAACAGCTTGATCGCGTGCTTGAAATCTTTGCCAAGGTCGGGCGTCAATTGGGCGTGATTCAATAAATATGCCGAGATGGCTCTGCCTGTGACAAAATCAGCCCAATTCCACGACATTTGTCATTTGACGCTCATCTCTGAATGCGGTTAACTTAAAGGCGCTTGTTCATAAACAAACAACCAGTGAAGGAGAACACCCATGGCTCTTAAGATTACAGACGAATGCATTGCTTGTGGCGCTTGTTTGCCCGAGTGCCCGACCAACTCGATTAGTGAAGGCACGCCGTATGTGATCGATCCAAACACCTGCGTCGAGTGCGAAGGGTATTACGATAGTCCACAGTGCCAGGCGGTTTGCCCGGTAGCGGATGTAGCTATTGTTAAGGCTTAGCTGCTAATCTTTCAAGCTTATCTCTCATTTTCAGAATCCACCTTCGGGGCAGGGTGAAATTCCCGACCGGCGGTATAGCCCGCGAGCGCCCAAAGCCAAGCGCATGACCCGGTGAAACTCCGAGGCCGACGGTGATAGTCCGGATGGGAGAAGGTGAAGATGACCCACAAGGGTTCGTCTTTCCATTTGCCCCGGGAATTTCTTTTCCGGGGCTTTATTTGCATGGAAAGGCGCCCGCATCTTCCTGCCCCGTCCCTGTGACGGGGTTTTTCTTAAGTTCGATGTAAAAAGTCAGTAGTAGAGCACAAAAATGCTTAGACATATCCAGAGCTTAGTGGCTTTTGGTGATGTATCCTAGTTTGCAGTTCGGTTTTGGATTGGCCTCGCATGAATTTGAATGGGTCGCGTTTCTTTCCTAAGACTTCACGTCGTTCACAACCTTGGACGCTTCTTCTTTCCGTGGTGTTTGTGTTCTTGGGTTGGGAACTGGTTGGTCGTTTTGGTGGCTTGCCGGCCTTTATCTTGCCGGCACCAGAACAGGTCGCCGTCCGTTTCTGGCGTGCCCTTGGGGAGGACAATTTGATTCTTCACACCGCCGTCACGTTAGGAGAAATTC
>JANWWB010000268.1 GCA_025056515.1 Anaerolineales bacterium | reverse complement strand
GAGCTTTTGCCTTACGATTATCTTTCCAAGCCGTTCTATTTGCCAGATCTGATGGAAACGGTAGAGAAGCTATTCGCCGAAGACGGACCAGTTCAGTCGGTCCTAAACATCGCTCCGATCTCCGAACCGACGGCCTGGATGACAGATGTCACCCGAGCAGCCCAACATCTGACGCGCCTGACGCTTGAATCATCTGCACAAGCGGCTCTCATCACCCGCCAAGGGACAGTCTGGGCCTATGCTGGGCAGCTTTCACAAGCCGCAGCGCGTGAAGTCACCGATGTGATCAGCCGCTATTGGGACCGGGATGAGGAAAGCGATTTGGTACGCTTCGTCCGCTTGGCTTCCACCAATCAAGAGCATATGCTATATGCCACACGTTTGCAACCTGGTGTGATTCTCTCTTTGGTCTTTGACGCCGAAACACCTTTTAGTACGATTCGTTCTCAAGCCAGTCGGCTGGTCCGTTCTCTGATTGAGTTTGAAGAGAAAGGTGACGAGGAAAACGGCACGATCTTAAGCGGCTCGATTGCCGAGATACTTTCCGATGTCCCGCCTCCCAACCCTTCTTCCCAAGAGGCCCTTTCACCGGGCAAAATGGCAGCCACGCTGCGAAGTACCAAAGCCCTTGGAAGGCAGGGAAAAGGAAAGGAGACGGAAGATTGGCCGCCGGTTCGCTCCGGTCAACGCTTTGCACCAAATTTCAGCCGAGAATCCTCTCCAGCCCAACCGCGTCCTCCGCTTTCTCCGGCCTTCGAATCGTCACTCACCGATGTTGATGACCCGCTGGCCGTAACCGTCAAATCGAGCGCAGCCCAGTCCTCCGAGGTCACGCCATCTCTCGATGAAATCGCTGAAACGCGTCCCGGGCCTGCCGCCAGCGCTATTGCCTCCGACACCATGGAACCGGTCTCGCCTTCGGTTTTCAATCTCAAGTACGCTTGTTTGCTTATCCCTCGCTTTGCACATCATCGCTTGGTAGGTGACCTTGCGCGTAACTTGGGAAAATGGGTGGAGGAAATTTGTGTTGCCTTTGGCTGGCGGCTGGAATCCATCTCCGTTCGTCCGGAGTACTTGCAATGGGTTGTCAGCGTTCCGCCTGTCTCTTCCCCAGGCTATCTCATGCGCATTATGCGCCAGCATACGTCCGAGCGCATTTTTGCGGACTTTCCTCGTCTGGCGCGCGAAAATCCATCGGGTGATTTTTGGGCTCCGGGTTATCTCATCATGGGCGGCGCTCAACCTCCTCCCCCTCATCTCATCAAAAACTTTATCGCTCAGACACGCCATCGGCAGGGAATTTCTCAGCAGCTCCACACTTAATTCACGTGGATGCGCTTGTCTGTGATTGCTTAAGCTATGCCTCCTACCCTCTACCTGATTGACGGCCACGCTCTGGCTTATCGGATGTATTTTGCCTTGACCGGAGGTTATGGTGCCTCACCGGCTAACCGTTGGCAGACCTCTAAAGGTGAACCTACAGCCGGCATCTATGGCTTTGCACGGGAACTCTTACGCATCTATGAACAAGAGAAGCCGGATTACCTCGCTGTCGCCTTTGATACCGGCAAGACATTTCGCGATACGATATTCCCTGACTACAAAGCCACACGCGCAAAGATGCCCGAAGATTTGCGCCCGCAAATCGAGCGCATTCGTCAAATTGTGGATGCTTTCAACATCCCTCGTCTGGAAATCGAGGGCTTCGAAGCCGATGACGTTCTAGGTTCGGCGGCACGCTGGGCGGCCGGGCAAGGCCTAGGTGTCAAGATTATCACCGGAGATCGCGACTTGCTCCAGTTGGTTAACGAACACACCATCGTCTATTTGGCAGGCGATGACCAGAACTATATCACCCGCGAAGATGTCTTCCGCAAATTGCATGTCTATCCTGAACAAGTCGTGGATTACAAGGCCTTGGTTGGGGATAAGTCGGATAACATTCCCGGCGTGCCCGGCGTAGGTGAAAAGACCGCCGAGGCCCTGCTAGCAAAATATCAAACCTTGGATGGAATTTACGCTCATCTGGATGAAATCGAGCCGCGTTGGCGTTCCAAGCTTGAAGCCGGAAAGGATTTGGCCTATCTCAGCCGTTCCCTGGCACAGATTCGCGTTGACCTGCCAATCACGCTTGATCTCTCTCAAGCACGCCCAGATGCCTTTGACCCAAGGCGCGTTCGTCACCTGTTTGAAGAACTTGAATTTCGCTCATTGCTCGATAAGCTCCAAAGAATCTCAGCAACTTCGCAAGACTCTTCAGCGCCGGCCCAGCAATTGAGTCCCTTCGATGTTGCCACAACACTTTCGGATTCTAGCTCGTCTCAACATGACACTCAGCGTGTGCGCTGGACAGTGGTGGACAGTCCGCAAGCATTGGCAGAAGTCGTCCAACGTCTAAGACGCGCCGAAGCAATCGCCCTAGACACAGAGACAACTTCTACCGAAGAGATGAACGCCGAGCTGGTTGGTATCTCTCTTGCTATGGAAGCAGGGCAAGGCTATTATTTGCCGGTCGGCCACCGGGACGCAACCCAACTGCCGCTTGAGCTTGTTCTGGAGTCCTTGCGTCCTGCTTTGACCAATCCCCGCCTCAGAAAAATCGGTCACAACTTAAAATACGATTTCATCGTCCTGGCACGGTACGGCCTACGGCTTGAGGGCTTGGCTTTTGACACGATGATCGCCGAGTGGCTCTTGGACCCAAATTCGCACAATTTAGGCCTCAAGGCGCTGGCCGAGGAGCG
>JANWWB010000251.1 GCA_025056515.1 Anaerolineales bacterium | reverse complement strand
TTGTGCCTTCCTTGGCAACAGAGCATCTTCTGGCTCTTTTAGGTGGAACTCGAAAGTTAATATGATTTTGTCAACCTTACGACTTTATTTCTCCCGACAGTGGTGGTGGACAACTCTCTTGGTCTTTGCCGCTGTCGGCGTGATGATTCGCCTGGGCATCTGGCAACTAGACCGCCTGTCAACGCGCCGCGCCTTTAATGAACATGTACGCCAAATGCAAGCTTCTGCCCCGGTCGACTTGAATGCCGTTCTCAATCCCGCGGAGCTGACCGAGATGGAATACCGGCGTGCCTACGCTCGGGGTATCCTCGATTTTACCCATCAGATTGCCTTGCGCAACCAGTACTGGGGTGAGGCTGAAGGAATAGCTGAACATGGCTATCGCTTGTTCACCCCGCTGATCTTGGACAACGGACGTGCCGTGTTGGTAGACCGCGGCTGGATACCCGCCGAGTATGCCGACCCCACCACCTGGAACGCGTTTGACGTCCCTTCACCGGCCCAGGTGAGCGGGATTATCCGTCTTCCGCTCGCACGAGGCGATATGGGTGGTGGTGTCCCCGACCCCCCTCTCGCCCTGGGTGAAACGCGTCGGATTTGGAACTATCTCGATCTAGAAATCCTTCGCACACAATTCCCTTATGACCTCTTGCCGGTCTATCTACAACAGGCGCCACCCTCAGGAGAACAAACATTGCCGTATAAGGCGCTTCCTGAGCTGGAATTGACCGACGGCCCACATTTAGGCTACGCGCTCCAATGGTTCTTCTATGCAGCTTTGGTCTTTTTTGTCTATCCGATCTATCTAAAACAGCGAAAGTAACCCTCCTGCTTTTCTCACAATCGCCGCTTCTCTATCTGCGTTTCTGCAACGCAGGGGAGACGTTAATCAACCACCGAGACAATCATCCAAAACTTTTCTGTTCCGTATCGCTCGTCGTAGCGAACCAATTCGCGCAGCACAAGGTGTTAGATGAGCGATATTTCACTTGTTATCTTCCATGCATGCAAATGTTGGAAAACGAGGTTTGGACATGAGTTCGGACACAGAGAGTACGAAGAACCTCACGACCGGTATACTTATGCCTCAACATACTCTCTCTATCAGCAGGAGACTCCTTACTAAAAAAGAGAACATCTTTGCAGAAGAATGCATTTCGGGCAACCTTCTGTGCAAGAAGGAGAGAAAGGAAGACAGTATTCCGGCTGTTCATCCTGCTCAAGAGGACATAGTCGTTGCTGAACAGAGAGTTTTTAGCCACGCCCGGCCACCTTCACCGGCATGTTGCACCCTTGCCCAAACTGATGGATGAACTCTGGAATTCTTCCGAAGCGTGACTACTCAGCTTATTGCTCCCAGCGCCTGCTCGACAAACTTGATCTGCCCGTCTTTCTGGAGCACCACTCCCTTGCGCTCCGCTTCTTGCTCTGCCCCCTCGGTCCACCGATGTCCCGCCGCCACCGCAAGTGCCTGAAGTCCGGCGCGCCGCAACAACGCTGCCCGTTCCCAGGCTCGTTCCACATCCTGCCGATCCACAACCGCCGAGACCTCGACCGCCAACCAGACCTCGTCCACCCCACTCCGGGCGGCCCAAGGAAGATTAAGCCGGCCCGACAGGAGCAAATCCAGCGCCAGCAGATGGTCTAGTTCCTCTTCGCCGAGGTGCTCTTTCAGCCTATCCCAGACTTCCTGCAAATCCACCACCTTCACGCGCGAGACGATCTTGCCGAAGAAGCTGAATGCC
>JANWWB010000249.1 GCA_025056515.1 Anaerolineales bacterium | reverse complement strand
ACAGCCAAAACTACCGCCGTCCGTTCTCTCCTTGACCTCCTGCCGAAAGTGGAGCGTAGCTTGTGCTACTACGGATGTATGCCGGAGGATATCGAGAATGGCGGGATAGACGCTGTCTGCCCGGACTGTGCCCGCAAGTATGGCGAAGGCAAACCACTGACTGCACCTGATCGCGTTCGCCTGGTGGAACTCCCTCTGAATGCACGGCTTGAGGATGTTGTCGGCAGCCTTGATGAACGCGCCGCCATGCTAAGTGAGCGCCTCCGCATCCGCCGCGGCATCCTGGCGCAGGCCGACCGCAATCTGCTCTATATTGACGAAATCAACCTCCTCAATGATGAGATCGTGGATGCCATTCTAGACGCGGCCGCCCAAGGCAGCTACACAGTACGGCGCGGCCCGGTTTCGGCGACCTACCGAGCGCGCTTCGTCCTCATCGGCTCGATGAACCCTGAAGAGGGCAAACTCCGCCCACAGATTCTGGATCGCTTTGGGCTGCGAGTCATTGTGCGCGGCTTGGAGACGCCCGAAGAGCGACTCGAAGCCTATCGGCGAGTCCACGCCTATCTTACCAACCCGCGCCGAATCACCGCTCTCTATCGCCCGGAGAGCTTGGCTGTCGCTGAAGAGATTCAGGCCGCCCGCCAACGTTTGCCCAAGGTCGTCTTGCCGGATTCCCTAGCCAAACGCGCCATTTACCTTGTCCAGCGCCTGGGGATTGACAGCCTGCGCGCCGAAATCACCTGGTTCGAGGCCGCTCGCGCACTGGCCGCTGCTGACAACCGTCTGCGCGTCACGCCGCGCGACCTGCGTGAAGTTGCACCTATGGCCCTCCGCCTGCGACGTTCTAAATTCATGACCGCATACTTCCAAGAGCAAGCTGAAGAAGAAAAGGAGATCGCTACCCTGCTCACAGAGCTACCCTTGCACCGAAAAATCACAGGAAAGTAACTATGTATCCTTCGAATCCTACTGCTCCCTTTCACACAGGTTTCTTTCCCCAGCACATTACGCTGGTCAGCGTAGGTGAGAATTTCCTACCTATTGGCTATTGGACGGTTATCTCAAAAAATCCCTTTCGCTTTTTGCTCTGTATGGGGGTCGGCAACTATAGCCTGATGTTGCTCAAGAAGTACAAAGAGGCCGCGTTACACTTCATGCCGTGGAATGAGCGCGAACGCGTTGCCCGCGCTGGACATCTAAGCGGTCGAGATGTCAACAAAGCCGAAACGCTCGGCTATACCCTTCGTCCTGCCGAGAAGCTGAAACATACCAAACTCATCGAAGGCGCCGACCTGATTTTTGAGACAGTCGTCCTACGCGAACTCATCGGCCTTTCCACCGAGTTCCTGCCCTTCGTGCTAGATGTCGTCGCTGTGCATGGGAATCTCAAACCACAAGAACGACAGCCTATTTTGTTCTTAAGCGACGAAGACTTTGCCACGTTGGGAGAGAAATGGGTATACCACAAGTGAAAAGATACAAAGCCAAACACAGCAAGGGTTGCTGTTTGGGGACAACGGCTCGATATTTATAGTAAAACACAAGCTGTATGGCGGCAACAGTGGGGTAAGACAATCACAAGCAAGGGTCAAGAAATTTTAAGAAAAACTGCTTGACAACCGCCTCAAAACATGCTATTTAACTAGTAAAACGTTTTACTCTTTTAGCACTCTTGCCGTTCGTGGCGGAAAGAAGCGAGCGGCTCTTAAAAACCCAATAGATAAAACGTTTCACTTATCACAAGCTGCTGTCTCCTTTTTGCTCTTTTTGTGAGGGCGAATCGCTGTGAAACTGAAATTCGCCAACCCCTACGGCCACTTTTCCGAAAATGGGCGAGAATACATCATCACCACTCCCTTCACGCCTCGTCCCTGGAGTAACGTTATTAGCAACGGAGACTACGGGATTCTCGTCTCGCACACAGGCTCAGGATATTCTTGGCGTGGTAATGCGGGGCAAAACCGTATCACCCGTGCCTTTCAAGATTTGGTCAAAGACAACTGGGGAAAATATATCTATCTTCGCGATCTAGAGACAAACGAGTATTGGTCCGCCGCATACAAGCCGACTCTTCGCTTCGGCAAGGACTATCAGGCAGTACATGGCTTGGGTTACTCCATGTTTCGTCAAACGGTCAGCGACATCTCGAGCGAACTGACCGTTTTTGTTGCTGCACACGCCCCGCTTGAAGTGATGGTGCTGAGATTAGTCAACCGCAGCAATCGCTCGCGCCATCTGGACGTGACCGCTTATGCCGAGTGGTTGCTCGGCTTCGCTCCCGATGAACATCGCGAGTTCCATAAACTCTTCATTGAAACCTGGGCTGTGCCCGAACACCGTGCTGTCTTTGCCCGCAAATACCTTTGGGGCTTCCCAGATGAAAAAGGCCGTTGGAACAATACTGACTGGCCCTACACCGCTTTCCTGGCCGTCAGCGAGCCGATCAAATCCTTTGACTGCGATAAAGAAACCTTTATTGGCCTTTATAACAGCGAGGAACATCCTCAAGCAATGACACAAGAACGCTTGGCCGGCCGGAGCGGACGTTTTGGAGATGCGATCGCCGCTCTGCAGGTCGAGGCAACGCTGGCCGCGGGCGAAAGCCGGACGATTGTATTCACTTTGGGCGCCGCAGAAAACGAAAAGGAAGATCCACTCAGCCTTATCGAGCAATACACCTCCCCTCAGCAAGCCATGGCAGCGCTGGAAGAAGTCCACGTTCTCTGGTCGGGCTTTGTGGACGCCGAACGCGTAGAGACGCCCGATGAAGCCCTCAACATCATGACCAACTACTGGTTGAAATATCAGGCTATCTCTGGGCGCATTTGGGGCAAACTGGGCGCGTACCAAGTGTCGGCAGGCTACGGTTATCGCGACCAACTGCAGGACTGCCAGATTTTCTTGGTCAGTAAGCCAGAATATGCCCGGCGGCAGATTCTGCTCCACGCTTCGCAACAGTTCATTGAAGGAGATGTTCTCCATTGGTGGTTTACCATTCGCGGCGGCGGCCCGCGCACCAATTGCTCGGATGACTTGCTCTGGTTGCCCTTTATACTCGATGCCTACCTGAAAGAGACCGCCGACTATAGCATCCTGGATGAAATTGTCCCCTACCTCAACGGCGCCGCCGAACCTCTCTACGACCATTGCAAGCGCGCTCTGGAGCGTTCCTTTTCCCGCTTCTCGCCGCGCGGCATCCCACTAATCGGCGACCATGATTGGAACGACGGGTTAAATGCCGTCGGAACAGAGCTGAAAGGCGAGAGTTTCTGGGTAGGTGAATTCTTATATGCCATCTTGGGCAACTTTATCCCCCTGGCTGAACGCCGCGGCGACCTACTGTTCGCCCGCAAATGTGCCGATGTGCGCGCCAGCCTAAAACAAGCTCTCAACCGCTTCGGTTGGGACGGCGGATGGTACCTTCAAGCTACAACCGATGCCGGTCTTCCTATCGGCTCAAAGGATAACGAGGAAGGCAAAATCTTCCTGATGCCCAACATTTGGGCCATCATTTCTGGCGCTGCTGAAGAGGAAAAAGGCCGTCAGGCTATGCGAGCCGTCACCGAATATCTTCTCAAAGACTACGGTGCGCTCCTCAACTATCCCGCCTTTACCCGTCCGCGCCCCGATATCGGTTACGTCACCCGCTACGCTCCCGGACTGCGCGAGAACGGCGGCACCTATACGCATGCCGCTACCTGGGCAGTCTGGGCCTATGCGCTTCTCGGCGAAGCCGAATTGGCCTACGAAGCCTATCGACGCATCTGTCCCCCCAATCGTTCTGTTGACATTGAACGATATAAGGCCGAACCTTACGTCACCCCTGGCAACATTGACGGTCCGCTTTCTGAATACTACGGACGCGGCGGTTGGACCTGGTACACCGGCTCGGCGCAATGGCTACATCGGGTCGCCACCCACTGGATTCTGGGTATCCGCCCCCAAGAAGACGGCTTGCTGATTGACCCTTGCATTCCGGCTGCTTGGGATGGTTTTCGCGTCGAACGGCGTTTTCGTGGCGCAGTGTACCACATCGAGGTCAAAAACCCCGAGCATGTCAATACCGGCGTCAAGCGTGTCCTGATAGATGGACAACCGCTTGCGGCGCCGCTCCTGCCGGTCTTCGGCGATGGCGCTGTTCATCACGCAGAAGTTTGGATGGGAAAACCCGAGTCATGAGGAGAAGGAGGTGTAGTTCCAGCATAAGGAAAGCAACTGTATCACTCGCTAAGCATAAGTTCTCTCACTTCACTTTGG
>JANWWB010000238.1 GCA_025056515.1 Anaerolineales bacterium | reverse complement strand
CTCGTCACCCCGTTCTTCCTCATCATAACCCTCTCCCCCCTAATTTTCCTAACCGGTATGTTCTTGGTCTATGAATCGATTGTCTGGACACTCACCTACCGCGAAGTCCAAGCCGCAGAGGAACTGCTTTCCCCAGCAATCCAAGGCGAGATAGGCAACGTAGAGGCTTAAACTCAAGTTGAAACTCCCGTTTGGCATCTTGCCTCCTGGCAGGAAGGGGATACCCGGCAAAAGTCAGGAGGCGTTTGCTCTGAGTGGTTGATTGCCATCAGATAGTATCGTTAACGAGCTTCGGCGGACAATCTCCCGGATGAGACCTGCGAAGACCAGACGATGAATCGGCCCTAGGAGTACCCAATAGAGAAAGCCCAAGACGCTGCGAGGGGCAAACCAGGCAATCTGCACCAGACGGGTTGTCCGTCCGCAAGAAAGCACTCGCCATTCCATCCAACCTTCACCTGGCGCTTTCAATTCGGCGCGAAGTAGAAGACGTTTGGGCGGTTCAAATGCTTGTACGCGATAGAAATCTAATAGGCTACCGGTTTCTAACGTAGGAGAGCGGCCACGCATCCCTGGACCGCCCAACAAGCGGTCAAGCATGCCTCGCAGACGCCACAGAAAATTGGCATAGAGCCAGCCGTTTTGCCCTCCCAGCGAAGAGAGGACGCTAAAGACTGCTTCGGGTGAAGCATCTGTATCCTCTTGACGCACATCGACCAGGAATCCATCCTGTTTGAGAATCTGCTTTGGGCGCGTTGGGTCATAGAGAAGTTCCACTCGTTCAGGCGTCAAGGACTCAAGCGCGTGACGGAGAGAAGCCTCATAACCCATTGGTTGAATGTGTGGGAAGAGGCGTCTGGCACGATCGTCCTGCACAATACTGGGGGCTTGCAGCCCTTCAATCAGCGGATAGGCAATGGCAGCAGGCACAGGTGTCAGCCACCCCACCATCCAAGCCATCAAAGAGAGTGGCAGCCAAGGTAAGGTTAGAAGGGCACGCCGCAAGCCACGTGCGCGAGCATAGGCAAGCATATTTTCGGCATATGTTAGGCGCTCCGGCCCCCCAATTTCAACAATTTCGCCCCGACAAGCCGGATATTCTAAGGCTGCAAGAAGATATTCAATCACGTCAGCAGCCGCAATTGGCTGCGAAAGGTTATGCAACCAGCACGGTCCGATGAGCACTGGAAACTGTTCGGTCAAATAGCGAATCATCTCAAAAGAAATGCTTCCCGGACCGCTAATAATGCTGGCACGAAACTCGGTCACCGGAACACGCCCCTGACGTAGCGCCTGCCCAGTTTCGATGCGCGAACGCATGTGCGGCGAGATGGGTCCATTGGGGTCTGCCAAGCCACCTAGGTAAATGATGTGTTCCAGGCCGGCAGCTTCCGCAGCGCGAGCAAAATGATAGGCCGCTTGTAAGTCGCGCTTGGGGTAATCTTTGCCGCTCGACATGCTGTGAATGAGGTAGTATGCAGCTTGCACATCTGCGAGAGCAGCGGGCAGTGTTTCAGGGCGAAGTGGATCGCCTGGGACAATTTCTACTTGATCTGCCCAAGAACGCCCAACAAGGCGAGCTGGATTACGCGCCAAGCAGCGAATCCGGTAGCCACGTGCAAGCAAGCGTGGAATCAGTTGACCGGCGATATAGCCACTGGCGCCGGTGACAAGAATGTAGGAAGTCATGGGAGTTTCTTCCGAATCGGCGGCCAATCTCTGCCCAACATCAGCAAGCGAGCGCGCTTGCCAACTTGGCGAATCATGCCGCTAAAAATAAAAGCGTGAATCGGATAAAGCAAATACCAATAGAAGAGACCCGCCAACCCGCGCGGGGCAAAGTAGGCGGTTTGTGTCAGGAGCGTCTTCCCATTGGATTGGGGCAAGGAGCGAAATTCCAGCCAGGCCTTGCCCGGAACTTTCATCTCGGCGCGCAAGCGCAACAAGCGTTCGGGTTCAATGGCCTCAACGCGCCAAAAATCGAGCGCTTCACCAACCCGCAACTCGTCGGGGTGACGGCGACCACGACGTAATCCGACCCCGCCGAAGAGTTTATCAATCCAACCGCGTATTTGCCAGGTCCAATTCAGGTAGAGCCAACCGCGCTCCCCCCCCAGACCCGTATAGGCGCGAAAAACAAAGGGGGCCGGTATCTCAAGCAGGAGACGACGCGTTTCGAGAATCATGCCTTCGGTGGTTGTCAGAGTCACCGGTCGGGCATCGCCCTGAGTGACGACCAAAGCATCCATCCAGGAGGTTTCAACATCATCTGACTGAACGCGTCCAAGAGCCAGACGCAAAGCGGTTTCGAAATCAAGCGGCCGAATATGGGGGAAGAGACGATGAGCCAAATCGTCTGAGACAACCAGGTCAGCATGCAAACCCTCGATAAGCGGTAGGACAACCCGCCAGTGCACCGGGGTCACCATATGTACCCAATATGCCGAAAGGCGCGGCGCATAGAAAGGAACAGGCAAGAGCAGACGCCGCAAGCCACGCAAACGACAATAACGTTGAAGCATCTCGGCATACGTCAAACGGTCAGCCCCGCCGATTTCAATCGTCTGCCCAATGCTGGCAGGAACGGCAAGCGCCTCTACCAAATAGGCTAGCGCATCGCGAATAGCAATCGGTTGCGCCAAGCTAAACCACCAGCGAGGACAGATAAAGAACGGCTGGCGTTCAGCAACATAGCGAATCATTTCGAAAAGCGCCGACCCTGAGCCAATGACCATACCAGCGCGAAATTCGGTGACCGGCACGCGGCCAGCTTTGAGCAGGTTGCCCGTTTCGCGGCGGCCTCGCAAATAGGGCGAAAGTCCGGCTGCCGGATTGGCAAGTTCGCCGAGGTAGAGAATCCGTTCCAATCCAGCATGTTCAGCCTCGCGCGCAAAGTTACAAGCAGTGAGTAGCTCACGCTCTGCGCTGGTCTGATCGCCTTGACGTCCATGGATGAGGTAATAGGCGGCTGAGACACCCTCAAGGGCACGTCCCAGCGAATTCGGGTCGAGGGCGTCTCCTTCCACCACTTCGACCTGCGGCAACCAGGGACGACCTTCCAAACGCCTTCGATCGCGCGTCAGGACTCGCACAGGATAGCCCGCTTCCAGCAGGCGCGGCACAAGCCGTCCACCAATGTAGCCGGTTGCGCCCGTGACGAGAATCATTTTCATCGTGACACTCAGAGGTAGTAGGACAACTCGTATGAGTTGTCCTACAAGGATTAGGTCGATTTAGCAGGGAGTGGGCCGGTTTTCCGTCGTATGCTTGGAGGAGAAATTTGCCGCGGCGGCACCAATCCCCAGCGCGAGGCACCCAAGTACAGGATCTCTAAAATCAAGTCTTCATACGAAATGCCGTGGGCATTGGCCTGGATACATAAATCACTATAACCGGGGCTTAGACCAGGCAAAGTGTTGATTTCCAGCAAGCGTGGGTTGCCTTCGGCATCTAGGCGAATGTCGGTGCGCGAGACGTCCAGCGCGCCCAACAGGACATGGGCGCGATAGGCAAGATGTTGAAGTTTTTTGGTCAATTCCGGATCAATCGGAGCCGGACAAAGATAATCGGGGGCACCTTCCGAACCGATTGACTGCGCTTTGGCTTCAATGCCATAGATGCCTGGGGTCACCGAGCGAGAGCTGTCCAGTTCGAGCACAGGTAAACGTAGAAAGCCATCTTTGTCATACCATTCAGGATGACGAGAATAGAGGCACGAGTCGTGGCGTCCCAGAACGCCGACGGTAAACTCGCGTCCGGGCAGGAAGACTTCAACCAAGGCCGGCTGATGATACATACGAATCACGTACTCGACGCGTTCACGCAACTCGGCTTCGTTGTTGACGATGGCTTTGGCATCTACGCCCATGCCTGTGCCTTCGCGGGCAGGTTTGACAAAGAGAGGGAAATGCAGCTCGGGGCGCAACGGTTCATCGCCGAAGACAAATTCCTGGAAAGGAGCAACCGGAAGACGGCGATCGCGCCAAATGCGCTTGGTCAGCGTCTTGTCAAGCGAGATAGCATTAGTCAGGACGCGTGAACCAGTATAGGGAATTTTGAGCAATTCAAGCAGCGCCGGGACCTGTGCCTCGCGCGCATCGCCCCCGAGTCCTTCGGCTATGTTGAAACAAATATCAGGTTGGACCTCTTTCAGACGGTAGGGCAAGGTTGCATCGCCTGGTAGGAAGACAGTCTCGTGGCCATCGGTTTCAATCGCAGCCCGAATGGCATCCACGGTTTCAATATAGTCGAAATCCGCGCCGGCGTCTGGCGGCACATCAGGCGGCAGAGGTTTGCCGCGTTCTTTGATATTCGCAATCACAGCAACCCGCCATTTCCGCAACGGCACTGGAGCAGAACCAGGAGGCTTATCGTTTTCCTTTTCTTGCAACTCGTTCATGGCTTCACCTTCCAAAGATTAGGATGAATCACGAAGGCGTAGTATAAAACAAGATTGTCAAATGACAAGGGGAAATTTTCTGAGTCTAGGCAACGCCCAGAAACGATGGCAAGAAAACATAAGGCAACCCTTGGACGGTTTACCATCGTTCCCTCCACCTGCCCTCACTCTTCTTCCCATCAGGTAGGAAAAGAACGCCCAAAAACCGGACGGGCGGCGTCCGGTTCTTGGAAAAGTAGGGAAGATGACCTATTTCGGCACGATGGTAACCTTGCGCGCCGGCTCCTCGCCGATGGAAACCGTGGTGACATCGGGATGGTCACGCAGTTCGATGTGGATGATGCGACGTTCATTAGCCGGCATCGGTTCAAGAACCTGGCGGCGGCCCGTCCGAACTGCCTGCTCGGCCAGTCGACGTGCCATTTGGCGCAACTGACGCTCTCTTCGGGCACGATAGCCTTCAACATCGAGAATGATTTGCACCCACTGTTCCATCTGTTTGCTAACAATCAGGTTAACCAAATACTGCATGGCATTCAAGATTTCACCGCGCCGACCGATGAGTACACCCAAATCGTTGCCGCGAATGTCAACCAGAACGGGACGGTCACCCCCTCCATCCGCCTCGCCATAGGAGACCGTCACCGAAGCAGTCATATTCATTTTTTCCAACAAGTCACAGACCGTTTGACGGACTTTCTGCAGGAGTTTTTCTTCTTGTGATGAAACGGGTGCTTGCAAGGGTGCAACTGGCTCTGGGGGAGGGGGAGCTTTGACCGTCAGACGGACGCGCGCTTGCCGACTGCCGATGCCCAGCAGACCGCGCGAACCACTATCCAATACCTCAATTTCTACATCCTCTGGGGTCAAATGAAGCTCGGCCAACCCCTCGGCAATTGCTTCTTGCACAGTTGGGGCAATTTTTTCAAGGGTGGTTCTAAGGTTCATTTCTGCTTCCTTCGAACAGTTTTGCCGGGCAAGATGGCGCTCCAATTCACCTTGCCCATCATGGCATATTGCGCAATACCTAGCAGGTTAGAGACGATAATATACACTGCCAAACCAGAGGCCAAGGTATAGGTGATCCATCCCATGAAGAAAGGCATATAGAGGGCCATCGTCTTGCTCATGATGGCACTCTGGTCATTCGGATTGGCAGGTGGAGGGGTTGTCAGCTTGGTCTGAAGATAGGTCGTTAAAGCAGTGAGGATAGCCAGGACAGGGATGCCAACGCCGAACACGTACAGCCGTTCCGGTTGCGCCAAGTTCATCCAGAGAAACTTGCTGTTAATCGGGATAATATCGGACAATCCTAAAATCGGATAGACGGCATTCTGTAAAATGAGCAATTGCGCCGGCGTGGAGGCCAGAGCGCGCACAACGCTCTGGTAAAGAGCAAACATAATCGGCAATTGAATCAGCGTGGGCAGGCACGAGGCAAACGGGTTAATCCCCAATTCTCGATACAACCGGAGTTGTTCCTGCGCTAGTTTTTCTCTGTCATCCTTGTATTTCTTCTGAATCTCCTGCCACTCTTTCGAGTTCTGCAACTCTTGCATGGCCTGGGTGCCCTTGATTTGCTGCTGCATCAGCGGATAGAGCGCCAGGCGACTCAAAATGGTGAACAAAATGATGGCAACGCCAAAATTACCACCCATGTACTTGTAGATAATCAGCAAAATGTTGCTGAAGAGGTTGACAATCGCTTCCCACATATTCCACTTCCTTTACCGTTTGGAAGGAATAAAAGTCCAGACTTGAGCGCCGTTGTCATCGAAAGCATAAAGAAGGGTCTCGCCTTTATCGGGGCTGACCAGAAGTAGGTTGCCAGCAACAGCCAGTGAATCATACACCGCGCCCGAAACAACAACCGAACGCACTATCTCTCCATCCAAAGAGATGAAATACAGATTCCCTGCTTCGGTTCCAATAGCTAGCCCTGCTGGAACGGCAACCGGCGCGCCGACAATTGCTCCATTAAGTGGCTTGCTCCACAGCAATTCTCCTTCTTTCGAATAAGCGTAAAATTTTCCACTCCCATCGCCGAAGAAAAGAGTATCCTGCAAAAGCAAGGGGCCACTCCAAATCCAGGAATCGATTGGCTTCTGCCAGAGAATCGCACCCGTACGGGCATCCAACGCGACAAAAGCCCCATCGAAGAGGCCGATATACAACACCCCATCCGAAAGGACCGGACGTCCTAGGATAGCACCGTCCAGTTTCGTCTTCCAGACTTCCTGACCGGTCTCTGCCGAGACAGCAAACATCCACCGCCCAAGCGTACCAAAGTAGACGGTTTGGTCATCGGCGACCGGTGAGCCCCAGATGGACTGATCGGCCTCAAATTTCCATTTCAAGTTTCCGTCCAAATCCAAGGCATAGAGAAAGTAGTCGGCGTTCGGGGCATAAATGGTCCCCCCTTTCACGAGAGGAGAACCAATCCAGCGATCACGCGCCTCAAATGTCCAGTTCTCCTGGCCTGTTTCACGATCGAGGCTGTAGAGAAGATGGTCATAGCCCCCGACAATCAGTTGACCGTCATCGGTCAAAACAGGGGCAGCAAAGGCATGGGCCTTGATTTCAAAACGCCATAGTTCGGCATGAGTTTCAAGGTTGACAGCGTAAATATGACTTCCAGCAGCAAGGTAGGCAACCTCACCATCAGTCATCACCCCAGGCCAGGAGGATGGCACCATACCGGTTGCACAACCGCTTAGGAACAAGCCTGTCAAAAGGAGGACAGCAAACAAAGGAAAAAGTTTCGTCTTCATGATCTCGTTTTCTTGGTCTGAGTTTTTTCACCATGAAAGTCGCCCAGATACCTAAGCGCAAGGTCGAGCCTCTCGGCGCCTTTCATGAAATGGGCATAAGTTAAGGCACAGGGTCATAGCCGCCCGGGTTAAAGGGATTACAGCGTAAGACA
Source organism: Anaerolineales bacterium (assembly GCA_025056515.1). Classification (GTDB taxonomy): domain Bacteria; phylum Chloroflexota; class Anaerolineae; order Anaerolineales; family Villigracilaceae; genus UBA877. Next base: position 4,594 of record JANWWB010000238.1, on the reverse strand, counting down.
CGCCAAACAGCCAGCAAGCTTCCCTTTAAAGCACCATGCTTGTAGATAGCCTGATAGCCATAATGCGAGCAAGAAGGATAAAAACGACAAGTGTTCGCAGGAAGTGTCTTAGCCAGAGTATATTGGTACAAGCGAATGAGTGCCAACAACACAAGACGCGGCCAATAGCGCGGCGTGCGAGGCAGATCACGCAGGCGCGGTTCATGAGAGTAGTCACTCGGTAGATATTCTATCATCGTTGAGATAGAGTCGGGCATTTTTAAGGAGGGTGATTAGGGCTTGTAAAGCATCCTGAAAACGCGCTTCGACAAGTGGTTTGCGCGCAATCAGGATGAGGTCATAACCAGGAGCAGTTTTCGGTAAAAGATGACGCATTGCCTCACGGAGTAAACGGCGGGCGCGGTTGCGTTGCACAGCCTTGCCGAGTTTCGTTCCGGCCGTCACAGCTACTCGCACACCTGATTGGTCTGAGCGCAACGCATATAGCACGACAAGCGGGTGGGCATAGGACTTTCCGTAACGCCGCACCCGCTTGAAATCTGTGGACCGCGTCAGGCGAAAGCGCCGGTTCACCTGGACCTCAGGGAACAGAACGCATCAGCCTCCTTGTCCTTCCTACCAGCGAATTCGCTTGACATGTTGGTTGGAACGCACGGTCAGGCGATGGCGGCCCTTGAGCCGACGACGCTTGAGCACTTGACGCCCATCCGCCGTAGACATGCGCCGGCGAAATCCATGCACACGTACGCGTCGACGAATATGGGGTTGATAGGGTCGTTTGGTTGACATGCTTTTTCCTCAGACAAGTCACAAAAATTTCAGATAACTCACAGCCAATGCTACCAGACTTATAACGAAGCGAGATGTTATTATACTGGAAGGAATGGGTTTGGTCAAACAAAATCAACCTGATAACCTCAGGCTTGGGCATTCGGTTGTCCACCCAAAGACACAGAGGCCTAAGGTCTTGCCTTAATCTTCCGGACTTTATCTCTCAGGTCCTGAGCAAGATGCAAGATAAGCCTAGTACGAATCGCCGGCTCGCCTGGTAGACAAGACAAGGATCCGAACTTAAATCCAAAGTGCCGGAAGTTCGGACATAATTCGGCCATCCCCCAGCTCACGAAGCAAATCTTCGCCCCAAAATGGCTCATCACGCCGTTTGCAACAGGTACAAAATCGATGAAGTTCGCATCCAATCTTGTTTCTCTGTGTTGTTATACAAGCAAGTCGTAATCTCTCGCCCCATGGAGGAATCTTTATGAAATTGCGCCGTATTCTTGGGCGTTTTTTGCTCAGTGTGGTCATTTTGAGTGCCTTGTTGAGTTTGTGGGGCTTCTTTCTCATCCGCCGCTCCTTTCCTCAAACTGAAGGCGAAATTCGTCTGCCCGGTTTGGATAGCGAGGTGGTCATTTATCGGGATTCTCATGGCATTCCTCACATTTACGCTTCCACCTTGCATGACCTCTTCTACGCCCAAGGGTATGTACACGCTCAGGACCGTTTCTGGCAGATGGACGTTTGGCGCCATATTGGCGCCGGAAGATTGGCCGAAATGTTTGGCAAAAGCCAAGTGGAGACAGATGCCTTTCTACGGACGATGGGATGGGCACGCTTAGCCGAACAAGAATTGCGCGAATCGAGCCCAGAAGCGATTGCCATCTTGACCGCATACGCCGAAGGTGTGAACGCTTATCTAACCAATCATCATGGCGCTGCGTTAAGCTTTGAGTATGTTCTTTTACGTTTGCTCAATCCACGCTACGCTCCAGAACCTTGGAAGCCAGTTCACACCCTCACCTGGGCCAAAGCCATGGCCTGGGACCTGCGCGGCAACATAGAAGCTGAGATTGAACGCGCCTTGTTGCTCAAAACCTTTTCCCCTGAACAAATTGCAGATCTCTATCCACCGTATCCGTCCGACCATCCGGTCATTGTCGAACAATTCTCTCCGCTCCCAATGACGTTCAGACCCATCCCCACCCAAGCGGAGACTTTCTCGTCTGGTGAACCAGCCTTGCGACGTGTAGCACGCAATCTGGCGCAGTTGGAAGCGCTTCTTGGCCCCAGTGGTAGGGGAATCGGTTCGAATGCCTGGGTCATCGCCGGAACGCTGACGACAACGGGTAAGCCGATCTTGGCCAACGACCCGCATTTAGGGATTCAAATCCCTTCGATTTGGTACCAAATGAGCCTACATTGCCAGCCCAAGAGCGAACGCTGCCCTTATGAAGTGACCGGATTTTCTTTTGCCGGCGCACCCGGCATCATCATCGGTCATAATGACCGTATCGCCTGGGGCTTCACCAATGTCGGACCGGACGTCATGGATCTATACATCGAGCGAGTCAACCCCGAAAACCCGAACCAGTACGAGGTCAACGGACAATGGGTAGATTTCGAAACACGCACCGAGGTGATTCAGGTCAGCGGTGACGAACCTATCACCATCACCGTGCGGAGCACACGGCACGGGCCGGTCATCTCGGAAGTTTACGGTCTAGAAGAATTCGGCGAGCAAACCGGATTAGCAGTGCCGGAAGCGTTTGTCATCTCTTTGCGTTGGACGGCGTTACAACCCCAACACATCTTTGAGGCAATTTGGGGCTTCAACAAGGCCAAAAACTGGCAGGAGTTTCGCGCTGCCACACGTGCTTTTACAGTCCCGGCGCAAAATTTGGTCTATGCGGATGTGGACGGTAACATCGGCTACCAGATGCCTGGACAGATTCCGATTCGCAAGAACGGCGATGGGCGTCTCCCCGTCCCTGGCTGGACTGATGAGTACGAATGGATCGGCTACATCGCTTTTGAAGACCTGCCCTTCGTCTTCAATCCCCAAAGCGGCTATATTGTGACAGCAAACAATCAGTCCACCCCGCGCGATTATCCGTATCTGGTCACCGCGGATTGGGACTACGGCTTTCGTGCGGCTCGCATTGTCGAAATGATTGAAAACGCTCCCGGACCGATTGATTTGTCCTACATCCAACGCATGCAACTCGACTCAACGAGCCTCAACGCCCGAACCCTGCTCCCAATTCTGATGTCCCTCCCAATGGAAGGACGCCTGGAAGAAGCGCGTACATATTTTCTAGCCAATTGGGACGGGCGTGAGGAAGCGAATTCTCAGTCTGCTCTGTTCTTTGAACGCTTCTGGTGGAATCTGCTGATCGAAACGTTCTACGATGAACCGTTTCCCGAAGACTATTTTCCAAGCGGTGGTGATCGCTTCTATGAGGTCATTCGCCGCCTGGTCGAACAACCCAACAGCCCCTGGTGGGATAACCGTTTGACGCCCGATACGGTTGAAACACGCGACGACATCTTTCTGCGCGCCTTCGCCATCACCGTTGAGAAAGGCGAAGAAAAATACGGCAAACGCTTCGAGAAATGGCCAACCTGGGGCGAAGTCCACAGTGCCACCTTTCGTCATCGCACTTTTGGGCAGTTAGGTATCCGGCCAATTGAAGCATTGTTCAACCGCGGTCCGTTCCCAACTGGAGGCGGCGAATCAATTGTGAACGCTACTGGTTGGAAAGTTGGTGTCAGCTTTGAGGTGGATTGGCTGCCTTCGATGCGCATGATTGTAGATTTGAGCGATTTTGACCGCTCCTTGACGGTTCACACGACCGGACAATCCGGCCATGCTTTCCATCCCCATTATGTGGACTTAGCGCCGCTCTGGGCTTCCGGACAGTATTACTCAATGGCCTGGAGTCCGGAAGTGGTTGCCGCCCAAGCAACCTCTGTCTTGCGTCTTGTTCCAGAACGATGAATATAAATAGGGAGTCTCATGCTTGCAAAAGAGGGGCATGAGACTCTCTAATCGGGAAAGTTTGCTTCCTTACGCCAACTGCCTACATCCGGGCATTTTTTCTTGATTCCTTTGGCTCCCTTTTTCAGACCCTGTTTTATGTCGTCCCTTGTGTTCCAAAAAGGTGGGAAATGCTTTCCAAAATAGGGCATCGTATCACTACGAGGCGGAGCAGCCGCCGAAGCAGCATCTCAGCTTATTCGGAAGCCTTTGTCGTCTAGCACGATGTCAGGGCTTTGCCGGCTTAAAGGCTCATCACGAGGCATACAGTTGAGTTTTCCAAATCTGTGCAACCCAGCCATCTGCGTTATCCATCCAGAGCTGTTTTAAGATGGTTACCCCTGGGCGGTGCCAGACAGGCCGGAGATTTAGGCCGCTGCCGAAAGCGTCGAATATCTGGGCGAACTTCCTTCTCGGAACTGCAAAGCGCGCCGAACGCAAAGCGCACCAGGGTGCGAGTAACTGGATAGTTCCTGGAGCCCTTTCTACTTGGCTGTTGCTTTTCCTTGATACCGTGCTTTGACCGCTTCTACGATTGCAGGAACAACCGAAATCAAAACAATCGCGACAATAACCGCTTCAAAATTGTCCTGGACAAACGGGAGGTTACCGAAAAAATAACCCAGCAAGGTAAAAGCGGCAACCCAAGTCAGACCCCCAATGATGTTCCAACGAACAAAGAAACCATAGGACATCTGGCTGACTCCGGCCACAAAGGGAGCAAACGTGCGGATGATAGGCACAAAACGCGCAAGAAAAATCGTCCTACCGCCGTGT
>JANWWB010000230.1 GCA_025056515.1 Anaerolineales bacterium | reverse complement strand
AAATTTCGATGGCAGAGGTGCCCATCTCGCAAGCAGCTCCATATGCGGTTGCCGATGCTGTGGCCGCGTGGGAATTACGACCAGTGCTTCAAGATGAGCTAGGGCGCTATCCTAAACTGGCGATGCTCTTTGAACAGGTCGAAATGCCATTGGTTGCCGTTCTGGCTGATATGGAACTCCAAGGGGTAGCCTTGGATGTCGAGTTTTTCCGGCTCTTTTCCGCTGAACTGGCGGAACGGATGAGCGCCCTAGAACAAGATATTTATGACTTGTGTGGCAAGACATTCAACTTGAATTCTCCGCAACAATTGGCAGATGTCCTTTACCGAGATTTGGGCCTATTGCCGCCCAACCGCGGCCGCAAAACGGCATCGGGTCGTTACTCCACCGCCGCAGATGTGCTGGAAACCCTAAGTGGCCAACATCCAGTAGTGGATAAAATCTTGGAGTATCGCGAACTTGCCAAACTCAAATTTACGTACGTGGATGCCCTACCGGCCCAAATTCACCCTCAGACCGGACGTCTGCACACCTCCTTTGGGCAAACCGGTGTGGTTACCGGCCGGCTTTCGTCCTCGAACCCCAACCTACAAAACATTCCGACCCGCACCGAACTTGGGCGTCGTGTGCGCCGTGGTTTTGTTGCAGCACCGGGATCGGTCTTGCTCTCGGTAGATTATTCTCAAATTGAGTTACGGATCGTAGCGCACATGGCCCAAGACACTGCCATGATAGCGGCTTTTCAAGCAGGTCAAGATATTCACGCCGCTACTGCTGCTGCCATCTACGGCGTTCCGCTTTCTCAAGTAACACCCGAACAGCGTCGTCATGCGAAGGCCATCAATTTTGGCTTGATTTACGGGATGTCCCCCTTTGGCTTAACCCGTTCGACCGAGCTAACGTTGGCAGAATCTGAGGAATTTGTTAGAGCTTACTTCCAGCAATTTCCTGGTGTCAAGCAATATTTGGACACGATACGGCGCTTCGCCCGAGAGAACGGCTATGTGGAGACACTTTTCGGGCGCCGACGTTATTTTCCAGCACTCAAGAACACCGTCAGCGTTACGGTACGAAATCGTGAAGAGCGCGAGGCTATCAACGCTCCGATTCAAGGAACAGCTGCCGACATCATGAAGATCGCCATGATTCGCCTGCCGACAGAGTTGCAAAAAGCCGGACTACGCGCGAAAATGCTCCTCCAAGTTCATGACGAATTGGTCATGGAATGTCCGCAAGAAGAGTTGCAAACCACAGCGCAAGTTGTTCAAAGGGTGATGGAGAACGCTGCGACGCTTTCTGTTCCACTTACCACTGAGGCCCGTTGGGGTTACAACTGGCAAGAACTGATGCCGCTTGATTGAATTTCTGAGAGACGCAGAGTTAGAGCCATGGCTGGACGAGAAGATATTTTTAAAAAGGCAATGAACGCTGGCCATTCTGCCGCTTGGGACCAACGTTGGGCAGAAGCGGCAGAGGCCTATCAGAGGGCTTTACAGGAATTTCCTGAACATACCGGAGCACTGGCCGGATTGGGGCTAGCCTTATCAGAGTTAGGACGTTATGAGGAAGCGCTGGAGGTTTACCGCAAGGCCGCCCAGGTTTCTCCCAACGACCCGGTACCTTTAGAGAAGGTCGGTCTGCTGAGCGGTAGAACAGGTAAGATTCAAGAGGCGATTGCGGCTTTTCTCAAGGCTGCTGAGTTGTACATCAAGAGTCAGGAAGTTCAGAAAGCCATTCAATGTCTGACCTCGATCGTACAACTGGATTCGAACCATCTTGCAGCACATAGTTACCTGGCTATGATTCATGAGCGCTTGGGACACAAGACCCAAGCAATTCATGAGTATTTGGCCTCCGCCAGTCTTTTCCAACGCAGTGGCAACGCCGAAAAGGCCGCAGAAATGATTGGGCGAGCTTTGCGCCTGGATCCTTCAAGCACTGAGGCCCGTCAGGCGCAGAAGATGCTTGCGAGCGGTCAGCTTTTACCCAAGCCAATACGTCCACACGGCGGAACCGCGCCGCTGATTATGGCGCAGGTTAAGGCGATGGAAAAGCCTCAATCAGCCGAAGAAACGGAAAAACAGGATCCAGTAACGGCCGCCTACCGTAAATCGCTTACCGTCATTGCCGGTCTTCTCTTTGAACTGTCGGAAGAGAGCGAAGGTGGCTCGGCCGGCCGTCGAGGGGCTATGCAAGCCTTGATGCGCGGCACAGGTCCTCTGAACGTCAAGCAAAGCGACCGGCTTAAGATTATGTTACATATCAGCCAGGCAATCGATGCACAAACCCGAGGGGATCAGGCCTTGGCAGCAGAGGAATTTGAGCGCGCCACGGAGGCAGGCTTCAAAAACGCAGCCGTTTACTTTTGTTTGGGGTATTTGCGCGCCAACAGCGAACGCTACGAGAGCGGCTTGCGTCATCTGCAATTTTCCGTACAGCATCAAGAATACGCTTTGGCCTCTCGTTTGTTAATGGGACAAATCCATCGCCGTTTGGGACGCATCAAAGAAGCGGTGGTCGATTACCTCGAAGCGTTGAAAATAGCCGATTGTGAAAGCGTGCTCAGTTCGCAGAAAAACGAATTAGCTCTCCTGTATGAACCGATTATCGAGGCACAAAAGCAAGTCGAAGATGTGGCCGAGCAAGAAAAACTTTGCGACAACATCCACGCGTTGCTGATGCACCCCGATTGGCGTCAACAGGTCAAGCAAGCAAGAGAACAATTGCCCAAAACGGCGCCCAACGCGCCTGCTCTGCCATTGGCTGAGATCATGGCCAATGCCCAGAGCAGTCAGGTTATCGAAATTATCGGACGTGTCCATAGTCTGGCCAAAGCTGGTTTCTTGCGGACGGCCATGGACGAAGCCTTCGAGGCCCTGAAGTACGCCCCTACGTATTTGCCTCTACATACTCTGATTGGCGATCTCCTGATTCAAGAAGGCCGAAATCAAGATGCAATTAACAAATATTCTGTCGTTGCGCAAGCTTATCGGACCAGAGGCGATGTTCAATCTGCGATCGAACTGATGCGCCGTATTCTACACCTTTCTCCGATGGACTTAAATTTGCGCACCTCCCTGGTCGAGCTGCTGACAGCGCGTGGCGCAATTGACGAGGCCATCGCGGAGTACATGGATATCGCCGATATCTACTACCGTCTGGCCGAACTTGATATGGCGCGTAAAACCTACGCCGCCGGCTTACGGCTAGCCCAACAAGGCGAAGCCAGTCGCGCTTGGAGCATCAAGCTGTTGCAACGAATGGCAGATATTGACATGCAACGGCTGGATTGGAAACAAGCGGCTCGCGTCTATGAGCAGATTCGCACACTACAGCCAGAGGACGAAAATGTGCGCAAGCAACTGGTTAACTTAAATTTGCGCCTAGGAGATATTCAAAAAGCAACGGCAGAACTGGACAACTTTCTGACCTACTTGCAAAGCAACGGTCAGCGACACAAGGCGATTCGTTTCCTAGAAGAATTACTCGAAGAGAATCCCAAACATCCCGTTCTGCTCCGCGCGCTAGCTGAGGAGTATCGCTTAGCAGACCGCGTTCAGGATGCCGTCAACCAGTTGGATACTTTAGGAGAATTGCTGCTTCAGGCTGGTGATCGTGCCGGGGCAATACAGGCTGTTGAAGCAATTATTGCCATTCGCCCTCCGAATGTCGCCGAGTACATCACTTTGCTCAAGCAACTCGAAGGAGAAGGATAACAAACGAACACGACCGGTCACTCGACCGGTCGTGTTGTACCCCTGGGCAGACTCGAACTGCCCTCTACGGCTCCGGAGGCCGTCGCTCTGTCCACTGAGCTACAGGGGCGCTTGTGCCCCTGATTTTACCATGTTTGGGGAAAGAGGTAAAAGAACACCAGCACGAAGATCTAGCTGCCTTGCCCTGTCGGTCGGAGATCAATCCCTAAACTAGCGGTACAAAGTCTGCTCAAGCAGGATACATCGCCAGCTTTGCGCATCTTCTGATGACTTTGTGAAGAGACCAGATCGTTGTGCCCGGAGGCGGAAGAACCGAGGCCCACTTGATCCGCTCTTTAGCGCTTCCCCTGCGGCCTCGCAATCCCAAGGGGAGAAGCAACACAAATGAGCATTGCCATCTCTCTCGGTGGGCGTATCCCATCGCCGGCACAGTAACCTAAACTCTACAGACAACGACGCTTGAGTGTCTCAACTTGGATCGTTCGAATGCACACCTCGATTCAACGCACTTTCAATGTTTGTGCGGGTGACTTTTGGCGCTATGATTTCCCCAGGAAATGTGCTAGATTATGTACAGCGGATTTTGCCGATCCAAACTTGTTCCTTGAGCATCGTTGTCATTCCATCCCACGGAGGAGAGCATGAAACATCTTTCGCTTACAGCACGGTACGCGCTAGCTGGCGCTTCTTTGGGATTGTTGTTCCCAGTAGGTGGGAGTGTTCTAGAAATCCTTCTCAAAGATGATCTTGGCTGGGATCTAAACTCTTTACTTCTTATACAATCTCGTTCGCCTCTCATGTGGGTTATTGACCTGGCGCCTCTGGTGTTAGGAATTGTATTTGCTTTTATCGGAAGACAACAAGAACAACTACAAAAAGCCAATCAGAAGCTTGAGGACTGCGTTGCACTTCGCACAGCTGAGCTTCGCTCAGTCAATGAAGCACTCAAGTACGAGCTTGAACAACATCGAGTGATTGAAAAAAAGATCGAACAAGCCAAAAAAGAATGGGAAATGACCTTTGATGCGGTAGAGGAATTGATTGTCCTGACGAATGAACACGACCAAATTATCCGCTGTAATCAGGCCGTCTGCGCCCGTCTTGGGCTGAATTACGACCAAATTCTTCAACGCTCCATGGGCGAAATTTTCTTTGGGAATAGCGCACAATCGCCGCTTTGGTCCGACTTTGAGACAGGCATTACGGTTCCCAAATTGCCGGGCTGGTACGACATCACAACTTCTCGAGTCCAACTCCCCGATGCAAAAACCTATCACCTATACGTCTTGCACGATGTGACCGTGCGTCGTCAGATGGAAATAGAACTTCAACGCCAAAAAGAGTATCTCGAAGCCCTTATTAAGAACAGCCCGGTAGCCATCGTTATTCTAGATGCGCAAGAGAAAATTGTCTCTTGCAACCCTGCCTTTGAAAACCTGTACGGCTACTCCCAAGAAGAAATCATTGGTAAGGAACTCGATCCGCTTATTGCGCCAAACGAAGGAGTTTATGCTGAAGCGCGGGAATTCACTCGGCAAGCACAGCAGGGATTGCTTCACGCCGTCAGCAGACGCTATCGGAAAGATGGAAGCCCAGTGGATGTGGAAATTTTTGGGGTTCCGGTGGTGGTGGAAGGAGAGACGCTCGGCGCTTTTGCTATCTATCATGATATTTCCGAACTGGTAAGGGCGCGTCGGGAAGCTGAACAGGCCAACCAGGCCAAAAGCGAATTTTTGGCCAACATGAGCCATGAAATCCGTACCCCCATGAACGGTGTGATCGGCATGCTGGAACTAGCGCTCGAAACGCCCCTAACCCATGAGCAACGAGACTATCTCACCACGGCTTTGCAGAGCGCGGAAGCCTTGCTGGCGCTCATCAACGATATCCTCGATTTTTCAAAAATCGAAGCTGGGCGGCTTGAACTCGAATACATCGATTTCGATTTGCGGACGACCGTTGAAGATGTCGCCTATACCTTGGCCCGACGCGCTCATGAGAAGGGATTAGAAATGGCCTGTTTGGTCAATCCAAACCTGACAACCGCCCTGATTGGCGACCCCGCACGCTTGCGACAAGTTTTGGTCAACTTGGTTGGGAATGCGATTAAGTTTACCCATCAAGGAGAAGTTGTGATTCGCGCCGAACCGGTGGAAGAAACCGAAACAACCGTAGTTGTGCGCTTTTCGGTCAAAGACACAGGTATCGGCATTCCTCGAGATAGACTTCAAGCCGTGTTTGAGCGATTCACCCAGGCAGATGGTTCCACCACCCGCCGCTATGGAGGCACCGGCCTAGGACTGACGATTAGTAAGCAACTGGTCGAAGCCATGGGTGGGCATATCGGCGTTGAAAGCGAACCGGGCAAAGGGAGTGAATTCTGGTTTGTTCTTCCCTTCCGCAAGCAGGCCCAACCGAAGCCCGAAGCGTCGGCCTTGCCGGTCTCCCTTAATCAGACTCGCATCCTTATCGTAGATGACAACCCAACCAACCGCTTTATTCTGACCAAGATGTTGACGAGTTTAGGATGTCGTGTTGGCGCGGCTACCGGTGGACCTGAGGCCTTGGAAATGCTCCATGCTGCCCACCGGCAGGGAGACCCATACCGGCTGGTGATTATGGATATGCAAATGCCTGGGATGGACGGTGAGCAGACCGCTCGCGCCATCAAGAGCGACCCTGTGCTTCAGGATACGTCTATTTTGATTCTAACTTCGATGGGAGAGCGTGGCGACGCAGCCCGTCTGGAAGCCCTCGGTTGTTCCGGTTATCTGCACAAACCAGTCCGGCAGCAGATGCTGGCCGAGGCGCTCATCGCTGTGCTCGGTCAAGAGCCGCGCAAACCGGGCACCGGTCGGCTGGTCACCCGCCACACCCTGAGCGAACAAAAGCGGCGCAGTGGTCGAATCCTATTAGCCGAAGACAACCCTGTGAACCAGAAATTGGCAATGATACTGCTTCAGAAAGTGGGTTTTTCGGTGGATACAGTGGAGAACGGCCTACAGGCTGTGCGCGCAGTGCAACGGGGACAATATGCCGCCATTTTGATGGACGTCCAAATGCCGGAAATGGATGGTTTCGAGGCCACCCGACGCATTCGAGAGTGGGAAGGTGGTCGCTCCCATATCCCGATTATTGCAATGACGGCTTATGCCTTCCAAGAAGACCGTGAACGTTGCCTGGCCGCCGGTATGGACGATTACATTTCTAAGCCGATCCAACCGGTTGCGCTGCTGAATGTCCTGGATCGTTGGGTGCGATCAGAAGAATCTGCCCATGACGACAGCTTAGCCGAAATGGATTACTCTGGTCCACCTTCGATTTACCAAGCCTTAACTCTCGAAAGTGATGAGGGCTTGTTCGGAGAAACTGCCCCAGCTCCTTCGTCGCAGGAACGTTCTGTATCGTCTCTGTTTGTTACCGACCGGCTTGTTGACTCAGTCGAAGAGCTTCCTCTGAACTTAGAGAAAGCATTGCCACGTTTCAACAACGACCGTCAATTCTTCGAAGAGATGTGTCAGGAATTCATTCATCACCTCCCCAAGCGGCTGGAGGAATTACAAACTTCCTGGGAACAAACAGATTTTGAGACATTTACTCGCGCTGCGCACAGTTTGAAAGGGGTGGCCGCCAGTTTCGAGGCCGGCGCCGTGACGCGTCTGGCCACTGAGCTGGAGACTCTAGGACGGAAGCAGCAGCTCCAAGAGGTGCAACCTGTACTTGAACGGCTGCGCGAAGAAGCCAACCGTTTGGTGGAATACATGGAACAACTTTGCTCGAAGTAAGGAGGCGAGATGCCACGCGTATTGGTGATTGATGATGACCCGATTTATCACAAAATTATCGCTCGCGGTTTACAACCCCTGGGCTACGAAGTTGAAATCGCCGAACAGGGTCGCCTCGGCATTCAAAAGGCTCAAGAGCTCCAGCCGGATGTGATTATTACCGATGTCGTCATGCCCGACATGTCTGGGTACGAAGTGGCACGTCAGTTGCGCCGCAATCCCGCATTTTCGACCACGCCTATTCTGGTACTCTCGTCTCAATCCGGTTTACAGGCAAAACTGGACTCTTTTGAAGCTGGCGCTGATGATTACATTACCAAACCCTTCGAGCCTGCCGAACTGGCTGCCCGTTTAACCGCTCTCCTGAGGCGGGCAGAACAGTTACGGGCTACGCTGGCAGTCAAGACCGTCCGCGAAAAAGCCCGTCTATTGGCCATTCACAGTTTACGAGGTGGCGTTGGATGCACTAGCTTGGCGGTTAATCTCGCCATTAGCTTACAAGCTTTGTGGAATCTACCCACAATTTTGCTGGATTTGAATTTGGTTGCCGGACAGGTGGCCTTGATGCTCAATTCGACCATCAAGCGCACTTGGGCCGACCTAAGCCAGATTCCGCCAGATGAGTTGGATATGAGCGTGCTGTCCTCGGTTACCAACAAGCACGAAAGCGGATTGGCATTCATTTCTGCACCCGCCTCTCCCTCTGAAGCTGAGTTGATCAGCCGTGACCTGGTGGCAGCCACCCTACGGCTTTTTGAGCCACGTTATGCCTATATCGTCGCCGACCTTCCTCATGATTTCAGCGCGCCGGTTCTCACAGTGCTGGATGCGGCCGATGTCATCCTGATGGTCCTTTCGCCGGAGATGGCCTCCATCCGCGCTGCTGCGGCTGCCCTGGATATCTATCAAAAGCTGAACTACCCGCCGGATAAAATCAAAGTGGTCGTCAACGCCACTTTCCCAAAGCGTGGCCTGCCTAAAGAAAAAATCGAAACGGCTTTGTCGGTACCTGTGATGGCAACCATTCCCTATTCGCCTGAAGTGTTTGTAGACGCTATCAATTATGGCCGACCTATCGTGTATACAAACGTCGAAGATCCGATTGCCGGCTTGCTAGAAGATATGGCGTTTCTACTTAGCAAAGATATCCACAAAAAAGTGCGTCCCGAAGCGCCCACCGAGGCTTGGCAAAGGGTGTATCGGCGCTTCCAAGCTCGGCGTAAGTGAATGTTTCGCCACACAAGGCCGGGTTGGTCGACACCTCCCAGCCTTGTGTGTTATTCTCAAGCGATGTTCTGAACCAACTCCTAAGAAGTGTCCTAGCAACGTCTGCGCAAAGATGCAGCATCGCAGCGTAAGGTTGCGTTTATCCTTTGAGTTGTTGGCCAAGGACCTATTTGTTGTTTGGACTGCGAAGGTAGGCCTCCATAAAGGCATCTAGTTCTCCGTCCAACACCGCTTGGGTATTGCCGGTCTCGTATTCGGTGCGATGGTCCTTGACCATTTGGTAAGGGTGTAACACGTAAGAACGAATCTGGTTGCCCCACTCTGCTTTGGTATATTCGCCGCGCAAAATGGCAATCTCTTCGTCTTTTTGTGCGCGTTGCAATTCCAGTAAGCGCGAACGTAAGATGCGCATGGCGAATTCTCGGTTTTGAGTTTGTGAGCGTTCGTTCTGACAGGTAACGACAATCCCGGTCGGGATATGCCGGATGCGGACAGCAGTGGCGTTCTTTTGCACATTTTGCCCACCGGCACCCGACGAACGGAAGACATCAATCTCCAAATCGGCCGGGTCAATTTGAACTTCAGGGCTATCAAACGCCACTTGGGGCAAAATTTCCACCAAAGCAAAAGAGGTATGACGGCGATGGGCAGCATCGAACGGTGAGAGCCGTACCAGGCGGTGGACTCCCTTCTCGGAGCGCAAGTAACCATACGCATACTTGCCATTGACAGCGATGGTAACCGACTTGATACCGGCCTCTTCCCCTTCGGTCAGGTCTACAATTTCAGTCTCATAACCACGGCGTTCAGCCCAGCGCAAATACATGCGCATCAGCATGGCAGCCCAATCCTGGGAATCCGTGCCGCCGGCGCCGGCGTGAATGGCAAGAAAGGCATCGTCGGCATCATAGGGGCCTGAGAACATCGCTTCGAACTCTCGATGACCCAGCTCGGCTTCCAAAGCCGCAGTTTCGGCCTCTAGGTCGACGCGCAGGGATTCATCCTCCATCAGGGCCAGCTCCAAGGCATCATGGAAGCGACGTTCCAGGCGACGCCACCCCTCTATTTCCTCGCGCAGACGCGCAGCCGTTTTGCTAACTTGTTGCGCAGATGCCGGATCATCCCAGAAATCCGGAGTGTTGATCTGCTTTTCTAGCTCGGCCAGTTGAGTCTCTTTTTCGGCGACCTCAAAGGCGCACCATCAGTTGACGCAGGATGTCCTGCGCTGTTTTCAGGCGTTCTATCAAATCTTGCATGGAAAACCTCCTCTTTGCGACAGAATCTTGTTGGGAGATAAGCTGACTTTCTCCAAGCGATCGTGTCTCTCAGGTTTGAGGTGCTAAGAGTGCTTTGACAAATGCTTGCGGGTCGAAGGGCGTCAGGTCTTCGGCTTTTTCGCCTAGGCCGGCAAAGAGAATCGGCAGTTTGAGTTCGCGTTGGATGGCAAAGGCCATACCACCACGCGCTGAAGAATCCAATTTCGCCAAGATGATGCCGGTAACTCCGACCGCTTCGCGAAATGCCCGCGCTTGAGTCAGGGCATTTTGACCGGTGGTGGCATCCAGCACCAGCCAGACAGCGTGTGGCGCGCCCACCAAGGCTTTGCCTGCCACTCGATGGACTTTCTTGAGTTCCTCCATGAGGTTGTAGCGGGTATGTAGCCGCCCGGCGGTATCCACCAGCACCAGGTCATAGCCGCGAGCAATTGCCGCCTGCACGCCGTCATAGACCACCGCCCCAGGGTCTGCGCCCATCTGCCCGGCAATAATGGGCAAGTGCAACCGCTCGGCCCAAATCTGCAACTGGTCAACTGCGGCAGCTCGGAAGGTATCTGCTCCCACCAGAAGGACACGCTTGCCCTGGTTGGCAAAGCGATGACCTAGCTTGGCGATGGTGGTCGTCTTGCCCGAGCCATTGACCCCAACAATCAAGATGACACTCGGTCGAGCAGGAAATTCCAAGGCCGGAGGCGGATCCAGCCGAGCGAGCAGCTCTCGCTCGAGCAGTGCATGAAGCTCAGAAGCGGCGCGTAGGCCCTGGGTTCGCACACCATGGCGCAGCGCTTCAAGCACGCTCTCGGTCGTTTCGATTCCAAGGTCAGCCTGGATGAGAAGGGCCTCGAGTTCGTCCCAGGTTTCGGACTTGATCTCGGTTGCGCCCAGCAGCGAGGCCAGCCGCCCAAAGGCGGCCTTGCCGGTACGCGCTAATCCGGTTCTCCAACGGTTAAAGGCTTCGTTCATAACGGGCAGATTATACCCGAATGTAACTTCTTTTGTCTTCTTGCATCGAAGTTATGTTATACTCACGGGCGATTTTGGAGGTTCTATGGCAAACGAATGGACAACCGTAACAGCTTCCTGGAAAGGAGAAATGACATTTCTCGGAGAGAATGAAGCCGGCGGTGTGGTACAAATGGGCACATTGGACGGTAAGCCGGGCATCGGACCAATGCAGCTCCTGCTGGTCGGCTTGGCAGGGTGTACGGGAATGGACATCGTCAGCATTTTGCAGAAGAAACGCGTCAAGCTGACCGACATGCAAGTCAAGGTTCGCGGGCGGCGCGCAACCGATTATCCGATGGTCTGGGAAGAGATTCACGTGACGTACTTGATTTGGGGCGAAGACGTGCGCCCAAAAGACGTCGAGCAAGCTATTCAACTTTCGGAAGAGAAATATTGTTCGGTCGGGATTATGCTGGGAAAGACGGCAAAAATAACTTCGGAATATCGAATCCTTGCCCCAGGAGAGAAGCCGGAGGGCTGATGTGCGAAGCGGATGCCGAACCTGTTGCCCTCCAGATGCAGACTAACCTTCCCCATCTCTTGAATTTCATGCAACCTTTTGTAGTGGATTCATGACCTATCTAAGGAGTAGAACGTATGATTCAAGAACCTATTCATGTTACCGATGCCGCTTTTGAGAAGAGCGTTTTGCAGAACCCGCTTCCGGTCATCGTGGACTTCTGGGCACCATGGTGTGGGCCGTGCAAAATGATTGCCCCTGCCCTGGAAAAGATTGCCAAGGAATACGCCGGAAAGTTGGTTGTCGCCAAGGTGAACACCGATGAAAACCCTGAATGGGCGATGAAATACGGCGTCCAGGGCATTCCAACTTTACTGTTCATTTACGGCGGCAAGGTGATTCATCGACAAGTGGGGGCATTGCCCGAACGAATGCTGCGCGAGGCGGTGGCGCAGTTCTTAGCAGTGACGAGCGGTTAAAGGTTAAGAGCGTAGAGATGATGAGAGACCAGGCTTACAGGCGCAAGGCCTGGTCTCTTCTTGTTTGTAGACGACAAGGGGGGAATAGCTGCGACAGAAGCTGTGAACACGCTCCATAGTGGTCAGGAGTAACCGTGTGGATGCGAAGCGTGCCATTCCCAAGCCGAGGCAATAATCTGCTCCAGGCCGGGGAAGCGCGGCGTCCAGCCAAGTTCTCGGCGGATTTTATCCGAACAAGCGACTAAACGCGGGGCATCGCCGGGGCGACGTGGCGCTTCAATAACCGGAATCGGATGACCGGTCACGCGGCGAGCCGTCTCAATGACTTCAAGCACTGAGTAGCCGTTCCCATTACCCAGATTGTAAATCAAGCGGTCGTGGTCCGAGAGTGCATCAAGCGCCAGCAGGTGAGCATCTACCAGGTCGGCAATGTGAATGTAGTCACGGATGCACGTGCCATCGGGGGTTGGATAATCTACGCCGTAGATGTAAGCCGCCTCTCGTTGGCCCAGAGCAACTTTGAGCACCAACGGGATGAGGTGGGACTCGGGCTGATGCGCCTCGCCGCGTCCGGGCAGGGCACCAGCAGCATTGAAGTAGCGTAACGCGGCATAACGCAGACCGTGAATGCGCCGATACCACTCCAAGGTTTGCTCGATGACCAATTTGGTATATCCGTAGACATTCGCCGGCTCTAACGGCGAATCTTCGCACAGAGGCTCGTCACTTGAAGCATAGACAGCCGCTGTCGAAGACAGCACAAAACGTTTCACTCCGGCCAAAGCGGCGGCTTCAATGAGCGTGAGAGAATTCGCCAGGTTATTCCAAAAGAATCGACCAGGAGTCTTCATACTCTCACCGGCCTCGATGAAAGCAGCAAAGTGCATCACGGCATCGTACGGCCGGGCAGTCAGGGCGCGCCAAAGCAAGGTGATCTCGGACAAGTCGGCATGGACGAATGCCGCCTCCGCCGGGATGGCGGCGCGATGGCCGGTGATGAGCGAATCGTATACCGTGACCGAATGCCCGGCCCGAATCAAGGCTTCTGTAGCGGCAGAGCCGATGTACCCGGCCCCACCGGTGACGAAAATATTCATAGCACCTCCAGGGGAAAATTATACCTGAGGTCCTCCCCCAGCGGCTTGGAGACAAGTTCCAAAGCAAGCGTAACCTCCCACGCCACATCCCCACCAGACGACTATGCGTCATCTTGCTGCTCGCAGATCAACCTTTGGCTCATCGATACAACCCCCATGCAAGCGGACTGAAGCGCCCGTTCTCATCCGTCTGAAGACGGATTCGGGGGTAAAGGGCGGACTTTCATGTCCAGGCGGAATCACCCAAAACATTTCGCCCGCTTGGCGGGGCTTTCTCTGGCGCTTCTCATCCCAAGGGGAAAATTTGCCCGGATGTTCGCCGTTTTCAGCAGTGAAACCGCTGCTTTGCGGAAATTTTCCTCTTTCCTAACCGCACAAAGTCAGCCAAATACGCCGGAATCGATCATACGGTGCAGACCGCCCGATATGGCACAATCATGAACGTCTATCTTCCCCAGCGCCGGCTGAGATGGGCTGCTGAAGATTCATTTCTCCAAAAGTGACGCCCATTCTTTCATCCTTCCGCTCGACTATCTAACATTCTGAACCTCCCGCTAGAAAAAGAAAAGGACGGGACAAGCCCGTCCCAAGGGACTTAGGACTTCCGATGTTGGATGAGAAGCGCAGCCACCGCCGAGAGCAAGAACATGACCCCAAACATGCCCATCAGCAAGAGATAGCCAGAGCGGTCTGCAACCACTCCACCGATATAGGCGCCGATGGCGCCTGCCCCTGCTCCTGCCAAATTTTGCAAACCCAAGAATTCTCCTGCTCTCTCCTTGGGGACGATATCGGCGCCGAGCGCCCAGGAAGAGACGTTAAAGAGAGCGTAGGATAGGCCAATGATGGCCGCGGCCAGGTACATCGCAGGTACCTCGGTGCCAAAGACAATCACCACCACCCCCAAGGCGCCCATCAGGCCGCTTAGCGCGGTCAGCAGGCGTCGGTCGAAGCGGTCAGCCAGCCATCCGGCAATCAGACCGAAGACAAGCACGAACACACCCAGCACCATCGGCAATTGTCCGGCTAGGCCGGCAGCCTTCTCGCCAGGGAGATTGAACTTTTCTTGTACAAAATAGAGCAAGAACGAAGCAATATTGTTGACGGCCACCAACGCGGCCAGCCGAGAAATGATAAACCAAATAAAGGGCATATTCTTTCGCACGGTTTGGTCCAGATGGACGGTTAGGCTGGCAAAGATACCCCCCACCACGGCCAGCATCATCGCGAAGACGCCCATCGCTCCAAATATCAGACGAGAAGCCGTCGGGAAACCGGCAATCACCAATTTGACCACTTGTCCTAAGCCCAAAATGATGAGCGTAAAGAGGCTGGTCATCAACACCAAGCTGAGGAACGGTTTCCAGTTAAGTGGCTCTCCGGTCGGTTCAGGACGCCTCTCACGCGCCAACATGGTCAGGCCCATACAGACCAGCATAGCCATACAGGTGACCACAATCGCCGATGTCAAGTGACCGTTTTTCACCATCGGCGAGATGACCAACCCCACCAGGACAAGCGGGAATGGTACCTCAAGGAGCATTTTCACGCCCGACGCGATCCCGCGCTTTTCTTGAGGAACCAAGTCCGGAATCAACCCTTGCGTCCCGGCTTGTGCCATATTAGCCATGA
>JANWWB010000197.1 GCA_025056515.1 Anaerolineales bacterium | reverse complement strand
TTACGCACGACACAGCGCAGGCCCAACTCCGAACAAAACACGGTACGAAGAGCCTGTTTTGCCTGTTGGATATGCTCGGGTGTCTCAACTTTGGCACGCAGGATTTCGCTGGCAAAAGCGAGAACCAACACATTATCCTTGATTTCAATTGGCTTTCCGGAATTGAGTAGTGCAGCAAGCGACATATCGGTCGCTTTGAGCGTGGCCACCACTTGCTTCCAAGATTTCAGCACCTGTGCCAATGTGAGTCCTTCAGACGGTTGAGACGGAAGCGGCGTCGGCGCGGGTACAGCGGGGCGGACCGATGTCTCAGACGGCCGAGTCGTTGAAGCCAGGGCCGGAATGGATTGAGAAGGTTGAGCCGCTAGCGCTGTAGCCTCGATTAACGCCAGCTCCAATGAGAGGCTGGGTTGCCAGCCACTGCGTGTCTCAATGGCTGCTTCGTTGAAGAGCTTGATCCATTGCAATACCTCAGTTGGAGTACAAAGGTTGGCTTGACGCTCTGCGTGCAGTCGCACCTCGGGAAGCAAATCGGTCTGCGAGCTATTCCCCATCTGAATCAGGAGGAGAGACCGCAAGTATTCCACGATTTGTCGCCCAAGGAGGCGGGGGTCGACGCCGGAATCCAGAGCGGCGTGCAACGCTTCCAGACCTGCAGCCGGCTGCCGCGCCACAACAGAACCAACAATCTTCAGGACAATCTCCCCGGTCGCGGTCCCGAGCACTTCTTGCGCCAGAGCCAGGGTGATTTTCTGGCCCGTCGAGGCCAATTGATCCAGCAGGGAGATGGCATCTCGCACCCCCCCTGCGGATTGACGGGCGATGAGGGTCAGCGCTTCAGGTTCGACCGGTATCTGCTCGGCCTCGGCAATGTCTTTCAGCTGTGACACGATAGCATCCACCGGCACACGGCGAAATTCATGACGCTGACAGCGGGAGAGGACAGTGGGAGGAATTTTGTGGATTTCCGTTGTCGCTAAAATGAAAATAGCATGTGGCGGAGGCTCTTCCAGTGTCTTAAGCAAGGCATTGAAAGCGCCGGTTGAAAACATGTGCACTTCGTCTATGATATAGACCTTATATCGTCCCTGATTAGGGGTAAAGTTGATTTTATCGCGCAGGTCACGGACGTCATCAACTCCAGTTTGGGAGGCGGCATCGATCTCGATGATGTCCAAAAAACGTCCCTCATTCGCAGCTTTGCAATGTTCGCAGCGGTTGCAAGGACGAGCGGCGCGGTCGGCCTCCATGCAGTTGACGGCCTTAGCTAAAAGGCGTGCAACTGTGGTCTTACCCGTACCACGCGGTCCGGAAAAAAGATAGGCATGGACAATGCGATCATTGGCAATCGCATTGCGTAAAGTTTGGATGATATGTCCCTGGGCAACAACTTCTTCCCATCGTTGGGGACGCCATTTGCGGTAGAGGGTTTGAGACATGTCGCTCAACAATCGAAGGTGAAAGATTGGTGATTCCTCGAAACGATCAATCCGCTTAGGGAATGCGATAAAACGCACGGGCAAGGCCCTGGGTGTCGTAGAGAACGACTTGGTCTCCAGAACGCCACGCGGGCCGAGTAAGGTTCCAGTACAGATCGGTAATCGTGTCTTCGCCTGAGGCTGTGTGTAAGTTGACACTTCCTCCTGGGTACAAGGTCAGGGAGGGAAAGGTGTACAGGTCATTCTGGGTGGTGCGCAATGTCCAACCGGTTAAGGTCACAGATTCGTCGCCCAGGTTACGCAGAGTCAGCACTTCAGTATCGAGGTTACCAATGCCCGCCACGCCGATAATCGCCACGCTGGTGCCGACTCCGGCGTTACTCGGACAATCGGGCCGTACAAAGCGGTCATAGAGAAAAAGCATCATGCCAGCAACGGCCGCTGAGAGGAGGCTATTCAGCAGAAGATACAAAACCAACCGACGAGTCATCTCTTCGTATTGACGTGGACGACAAAAAAACAGGACTCTAACGAGGTATTCTATCCAACTTTGCGCAACGCTGTGTCTGTATGATAGCACAGATTCGCTTCAACAGAAAAAGAATCTAAGATTCGAATACAAGTTTTTACAGCAGGATTCGTTCACCACGGAGATAGAAGAGTGTCAAGTCTTGATATTCCAGGGTTTATGCCTCGGGCCTTGAAGGGAGAGGCCGCATAAGACGTGACGGGTATTCCGGCATTCGATGATGACCAAGATCCCCGGCAACACTTCGAGATAAACTTCACGATATGATGTTGAGCTTGCGACATTGGCCTGAGCGGCCCACAGAGATCGAGAGATTTGCTCGAAAACGGCCGCTTAGGTTGCCTGCGATACCTATCTCGCCTATTTGCAGCGGCATTTAACTCATGTCCGAACTGCAGGAAATCAAAGAATCGCTCGCCGGTTGATAGGTTTAACGTTGAAACAGGAGGGCCACCCAGTCTTCCTTCTGCTTGCGATGCCTAAAGGTTAACCCCTGGGCAAGCGCAGCCTGGACTACGCTCTCTTCTTGCTCAACCAGAATGCCGGAAAGGATGATCCATCCATCCGGTTCGATCAACTCAGCTAAGCCATCTCCAAAGAGGCGGACCAGAGTCGGTGCCAAGATATTCGCCAGAACGAACGGCGCACGCTGAATGGGAAATCGGCCTTGTCGCACCTCGGAGACCGATCCTTCCCCTACAAAGAACGCTGTTTCAGGGATGCCGTTCTGGGCTGCATTCTGGCGTGATGCAGCGACTGCAGCAGGGTCAATATCCACACCCAAGGCGAATGTTGCTCCGAGTTTCAAGGCTGCAAGCGAAAGAATACCCGAACCACAACCGATATCAATCACAGATTTCGGGCCAAGGTTCAGCATGTCAGGTGTGAGCAGTTCTTCAAGAAATTCAAGACATAGCTGGGTGGTAGGGTGAGTCCCCGTACCGAAAGCCATGCCAGGATCCATTTTGAGAGAGAGGCGCGTCGAGTCAGGCGATTCAAGCCAAGCAGGGACAATGATGAGGCGTTTACCTATTGGGATAGGTTGATAGTGTTCTTTCCAAGCTTCCATCCAGTCTTGGTCGGCAATGGGCGTAAAGACTGGATCCGGGAGCGGCTGGATGCTTCCCAGATAGAAGAGTGCCTCTGCGAGTTTCTGACGCGTCTCTTCGAGGTGGTCATCCATGGGAAGATAGGCGCGAACGGTCACCGGGCCGACCGGCGTGCCTTCGTCTTCGGCATCGTTGTAACGGACGGCCTGTTCGGTGGTCACACCATGGGGAGCAAAGCGTGCCAGGACATCTGCAACCGCTTCAGCCAGCTCGCTATTCACCGTTAGAGAAACTTCCAACCAGGCCATCTAGCCCCCGAACATCTCGGTCAACCACTCGAGGAACCCTTTCTCTTTTGGCTTCACGTTGCTCCCCAAGGTAGCCGCCAATTTCTCAAACAGCTGACGCTGTTCAGGGGTAAGGCGGGTTGGAATTTCGACATTGATAATCACATGCTGGTCGCCCCGACCGCTCTTACGCAAGTGGGGGACCCCTCGTCCTTTGAGGGTGAACACCTTACCAGGTTGTGTGCCAGGCGGGATATATAAACGTTCGGTTTTACCGTCCACGGTTGGGACGTCTATTTCTGCGCCGAGAGCAGCTTGAGCCACATTGATATCCAGGTTCAAGATAATATCATGGTCGCGGCGTTTGAAGAATTTATGCGGTTCAATATTAACCACTAAGTAGAGATTACCATGCGGTCCGCCCAGAACACCGGCTTCTCCTTCACCGGCTAATCGTATTTGTGTGCCGTTATCCACACCGGCCGGGATGGAAACGACCTTGCGAACGGTTTTGCGTTCGAGGCCGGAGCCACGACAGGTGGGACAGGGAGATGCAATCACTTCACCACGACCGTTGCAGGCCGGACAAGGCATGGACTGCATCATCGAACCGAAGAAAGTTTGGCGCACCTGACGGACTTCGCCGCGCCCACCACAGGTTGGACAGCGTTGCGGAGTTGTGCCAGGAGCGGCGCCGCTACCACGACAGGTGGAACAAGTTTCGTTGCGTGTGATCTCGATGGTCTTTTCGGCACCGAAGACCGCTTCTTCAAACTTGAGATGGATGGGCATTTGCAGGTCGCGCCCACGGCGAGGCCGTTGTGTGCGTGTGCTGGTGGAAGGGCCAAAGCCAAAGCCGAAGCTTCCGAATAATTCTTCCACCAGGTCGCTGAAGTCCATGGTGTAATCGTGCATGTTCACGCCGCTCATATCACCCAAACCGGCATGACCGAACTGGTCATAACGGCGGCGCTTTTCGGGATCTGAAAGCACGCCGTAAGCTTCGTTGATTTCCTTAAACTTTTCCTCGGCGTCTGGCTCTTTGCTGACATCCGGGTGATACTGACGCGCCAGACGGCGGAAAGCGGCTTTTATCTCCTCTTGCGAGGCATTGCGTGGAACGCCGAGAATTTCGTAGTAATCGCGAGTTGCCATGGTAACAGCCATAGTTCAAAAGATCTGAATTCCTTTTGGTCTTACGAAGGATTGCTACTCGGAGGAAGATGTCTCTGAAGAAGAATGGGAACCAAATTGTCCAGAAGAATCCGAGGAGGGTTGCTGATAGAAGGAAATACCGATTTGCTGAACAGCCTGATTCAGCGCCGAGACGGAGGCACGGATAGCTTGCGCGTCTTCACCTTCTTTGGCCTTGCGGACTTGCTCCATCGCAGCACGCGCGTTTTCGACGACAGAGGCAGGGACTTTATCGCCGAATTCACGCAGGCTTTGTTCAGCAGCATAGAGAGCCGAATCGGCGGTGTTGCGCGCTTCGATCAGGTCACGCCGGCGACGGTCTTCTTCCGCAT
>JANWWB010000182.1 GCA_025056515.1 Anaerolineales bacterium | reverse complement strand
TCAGCCACAACATCGTCTTATTGATCGCTAATCAACCAACGCGTGGGTTGGATGTCGGCTCTATTGAGTACATCCACAAAGAAATCGTTCTGATGCGCGACCGAGGGCTGGGTGTTCTGCTTGTGTCTGCAGAGTTGGATGAAATTCTGGCCCTGTCCGATCGGATTGCGGTCATGTATCATGGTCAAATCGTAGCAACCGTGGATGCCGGAAGCGTGACACGTCAACAAATCGGCCTGTGGATGGCGGGCGCTCACCCCGAATAAAACAGGCCGTCTCCTCTGAGCCGGGACGCACGCCGCGTCCCGGTTTTCTATATCATCTCTCGATGCGCCGCTTCGTTCTACCGACCCTTCTACTGTTCTGGCTCTTGGGCATTCTCTTCCCCATGGCTTTTCTGGCCAACCATTGGCCGGCCTTTGGCAGAGTCTTCCACGCCGTCTTTGCGCCAAACTGGAGGCATATCCTGATGCATCTTTTGCTCTATGCCGTCTTAGCCTTTCTACTCTCGGTCTGGCTTCGACCACGGACAATCCGCTCTTGTCTGCTCCTTGCGTTTCTCGTTCTTGTGGTTGGCTTACTTCACGAAACATTTCAACTTCTTGCACAACAGAAGTGGCCGGGTTGGCAGGCCGAAGCCTTTGACCTGACCATAGACTTGGCAGGAGCCATATTGGGCTGGTTGACTTGGAAAGTAGGACGGCCTAACAAAACAGGATAATTACAAGAAGGATTTGTGTTGTAAAATACTCACTATGAAAGTTGCGTTGGTGATGTTCTGGCTGCTGGGTGCAACGTTGCTGGCCGCCTGTGGCTCTGCTGAGATCGCCTCTCCACCGCTTGCGACTGTCCTGCCTTCGCAGACGGCTTTTTCCACAGCAGTTCCCCGACTTGTCTTCTCTCCCACGTCATTTCCGGCACCGGTCGAACCCTCGGCGACTCCTGCCTCTGCGCCTCATGGTCAGGTAACCTTGATGGCAGTGGGCGATATCATGCTGGCGCGCACGGTCGGCGAACGAATCGTGCAACAAGGCCCCCAGATTGTCTTTGCCGGTGTGCAAGAGATTTTTGACAAGGCTGATATCCTGGTCGGCAACTTAGAATGCGCCATTACCGACCGCGGTCAACCGCAGCCCAAGGCCTTCACATTTGCCGCTCCGCCTCAGAGCGCTGAGGCGCTCGGTCAGGCCGGTTTTGACCTGCTTGCCCTAGGCAACAACCATGCTCTGGATTATGGGCAGGAAGGAATTGCTCAGACCCTCGACCTGCTTGCCCAGCAAGGGATTGCTACTGTCGGCTACGGCCCGCTTGATCGAGCCGCCGGCCCGGTTATTTTGGAAAAGAACGGCTTGCGCATCGCGTTCCTCTCGTATGTGGATGTCTTGCCTGAATATCCGAAATTCGATACCCGCGCTTGGATTGCCACGGCCGACATGCCCGGCATCGCTTGGGCAGAACCGGCGCAGATCCGTCGCGATGTCCGTGCTGCTCGAACACAAGCTGACCTGGTTTTGGTGTTATTACATTTTGGGATTGAGGGACGTGAACGTCCGGTTGTCGAACAGCGCCAAGTTGCCGTAGCGGCTATCGAGGCAGGCGCAACAGCCGTCCTGGGGTCGCATCCGCATCTCTTACAGCGGATAGAAGAATATCAGGGCGGCCTGATTGCCTACAGTCTGGGGAATTTCGTCTTTGATGGCTACTACGGACCGGAAAACTATTCTGCTATCCTGCGCCTGATACTCAACCGAAATGGTTTACATGCCTATGACTGGTTCCCCGTTCTGATTGTAAATGGTTTGCCCCAATCTGCTCCTCCCAAACAGGCAGAAGAAATCCATCGCATGCTCACTCGATAGGGATTTTCCTATGACTTTTGGGGCATATTTTGAAGAAAGAAACTTCTTGCGCAAGCAAAGAGTCTCTGCCTTATAATTACCGTAATTCCATCACAAAACGACAAAGCACAGAAAACGTTTGTTCCCATATTCAGGAGATGGTATGAAACGCTTCTATTTTTTTGTTCTGCTCTTGGTGCTAGTTCTGCCGCTCCTCTCTGGCTGTAACCTTAGCGGTCAGTCGACTCAAGATACGTCTGCCTTCCTCACCCAGGCTGCCGCGACGGTGATCGCTGCCCAAATGGCGACAGCCGCAGCCGCCTCCCCCACGCCTTCGCAAACGCCCCCGCCGCTTGATACTCCCATTCCTACCCAGACCAACACGCCGCTCATCACGGCCACGTTCACACCCACCGGCCCTACCCGCACGCCGCTGACGCTGAATACTCCGGCAGCGCAACAACCCGCCGCCTGCGACAATGCGGCTTTTGTAGCAGATGTCAACTATCCCGATTTCAGCAACATCCCTGGCGGCACAACCTTTATCAAGACCTGGCGGCTCAAAAACCTGGGGCCTTGCACTTGGACCACTTCGTACAAGGTCGTCTTTAGTTACATGAGCGATACCGGCAAAGGCATCATCTCACCGCCTGGGCCGGTGAATCTGCCCAAGACGGTCAAGCCAGGTGAAGAAGTGGACGTCTCGGTCACGCTTACCGCACCGACCAAGCCGGAGGGCTACCGCCTGGTCTTCCGCTTGCAAAACGACAAGGGCTTCTTCTTTGGACCTGAATTCTGGGTCCTCTTCCGCGTCCCTGAGCCATAGTAGATGCGCCTCAGCCAGATTATCAAAGACGAAGCACTCCGTATCGGCTTCGACCTTGTCGGTATCACGACACCCGACCCACCGCCTCATTGGCCGCAGTTCCGACATTGGCTGGCGGAGGGTCGGCATGCTTCGATGCGTTACCTAGAAGACCCGCGCCGCGCCGACCCGCGCTTGGTCTTGCCTGAATGCCGTTCGATTGTGGTTGTGGCGCTCCGCTATCCCAATCCAAATAGCCTGCCCCCGCCTGAGTCGACCTTGCATGGTCGAATCGCTTCTTACGCCTGGGGGCGCGATTATCACCTTGTCCTGACCGAAAAACTGGCCGCCCTGGCTGCTTTCATCGAGCGGCAAGTTGGTCCAATTCCTCATCGTTGGTACACAGATACAGGGCCGCTCCTCGAACGTGAGCTTGCGCAGCGCGCCGGCCTGGGTTGGATTGGCAAAAATACCTGTCTCATCCATCCCCGCTTGGGTTCGTACTTCTTTCTCGGAGAACTCTTGCTCGGCCTCGAGCTGGAGCCGGATGTGCCCTTTCCGTACGATTATTGCGGGACATGCACTCGCTGTATCCAAGCCTGCCCAACCGGTTGTATCCTGCCCGACCGCACGCTCGACGCTCGACGTTGCATTTCGTATCTGACGATTGAGAACAAGGGAGACATCCCGCCCGCATTACGCCCATTGTTGGGCCAATGGGTTTTCGGCTGCGATATTTGTCAGATAGTCTGCCCATGGAACCGCCGTTCGCTTCCTCCACCTGTTCCGGAGTTTGCGCCGCGGCCAGGAATCCCCACACCGGATCTGCTTGAGGCCGCGCTTCTCACCCCTGAGGCCTTTAACCGCATCTTTCGTGATAGCGCCGTCCAACGCGCTCGACGGCGCGGTTATTTGCGCAATGTCCTGGTGGCACTGGGTAACAGCCGCAATCCGAAGGCCAGACCTGTCCTCGAACAGTTTGCCTGCGAACAAGATGAATTGCTTGCCCAACATGCCCGCTGGGCTTTGGAACAGATGGTATGACTTGTGGAGTCATTCAAACCACCCCCATTTGTTCAGTGAGTGGGTTTCATCGTTTTTGACTGAGGGAAAACGCTTCATTCCTGGCTAAGGCGCGATCAAGCGGTTCGGCCTCCAACGCCAGGACGCGGCTGTTGACAAAGAAGCCAAAGTCGAACGAAGTGAGGTCACCTGCTTGTTTGCCGGGGATGGGCATCAAGCGTGCTGTCAAGGGCTTGTCGAGGCGCAAGGCCAGGGCGGCAAGGTCGAGCAGAAGTGCAGCGATCTGCTCGGCGGTCACGTCTCCGGGTAAGGGGACGGTATCCAGCCCCGTTCCGCAAACTGCGGAATAGAGCAACAAATCTTTGACGTTTAAGCTGCCTTCGGCGGCACGACGAGCGAGGACGGAATCTTCCAGGACCGGCGGCATGAAGCCGCTGAAGCCGGCGCGCGGGAAGTTTGCCTGCTCAAGGGTTTCGGTCAGGATGGCCGCCGCCGCCAGCGAACCGTGCAGACCAATCTGCGGAACGCCCATCTGCTCAACGGCCGCGCCCAAAGATTTCGATTCTTCCGGAAAGGGGGCAAGTGAAAAATCAATCCCGCCGAAGCGCACCTGATGCTTGAATTTGAGGAAGTCTGCCACATGTCCGAGTTTGCGCGCTTGGGATTCTATCTCTTCGATCATGGCGCGTCGGCCTGCATCCACGGTCTGGGATGCTTGGAAGGCGCGAAGGGCTACATCGGCGGCTTCCAGAGCTAAGGCAAACGCAGGACTGTTTCCCTTGTGATAGGCAGCAGGGAAGAAAGGCGCTCCCGGCGGGACGTTTGCCAGCGCTGCAAAGCGCAGGTTGGCAAAACCATTCGGTTCGAGCGTCGCAGTGCGAACGATAATCTCGGCGCAAGCCTTGATTGCGTCGGGGAAGATTCGGCCTTTTTCTGCGATTATCCCGGCGAAGAAAATGTTTTCTGAGATACCAATCGCTTCGGGGATAAGCGCATAAGCGGATGGGTGGGCAGGGAGCGCCGGTCCAAGCGAGGCATAGGCGACGCCGATTTCCGGCAAGAGGCGGCTCAGAGTCTCGGCTAGGCGCGGCGTTTCCTCGACCTTTGCGCTGAGGAGGGCAGGGAACGGAACGGTCGCCAGTCGTGTGGTCTGGACTTCGTATCCTTCGGCCTGGAAGGCGGTTTTGGCCTCGGCCAGGAAGGCGCCTGCTTGTCTCAGTGCTTTCTCCTCCAGTGGCCATCCAGGGTTGCAAAAGTAGGTGATAGAACGAATTTTCATTGGTTTGCTATCCTGGGCATTTGTCTTTGTCGGACGACCTCAAACATTAAAATTGCCCCAGCCACCGCCGCGTTGAGCGACTCCATCCCACCCGGCATAGGGATGCTGACTTTTGCCGTTGCCAGCGCCTGGGCGGCGGGCGAGGCCCCTTCCGCCTCTCCACCGACAATGAGCGCCAGCGGGGGGCGCAGGTCGGTCTCCCAGCAGGAGAGGCCGTCCATATCGGCCAACAGGAGACGCAGGCCGGAGGTCCGGGCACGAATCTCGTCCCAAGGTAGAGGGAGAATCGGCAAGCGGAAGTGTGCTCCCATGCCGGCGCGGACAACCTTCGGCGCAAAGGCATCGGTCGTCTCCGGAGGCAGGAAGACGGCTTGTGCTCCGGCAGCGGCCGCCGTGCGCAGGAGTGTGCCCAAGTTACCGGGATCGCGAATCTGGTCGGGGATGAGAACGAAGTCTAAAGTCGAGCGCTGCCAGTCGGAGGTAGGCAGGTCGAGGACGGCCAGCAGACCCTGGGTGTTCTCGGTATCACTCAGAGAGTTCAGCAAAGCATCTGTTACTCTTTCGACCTCTACCCCGCGAGCCTGGAGACCGGCAACCAGCGCCTCCCCCCGCTCGCTTAAGGTTTCACCGGCCAGGACGAAGCGGAATGACCAGTTTGCCGCAAGGGCTTCTTCCAGCAGTCGAACCCCTTCGGCGACAAACGCTTTTGCCTTGCGGCGTTCTTTCGGACGTCCAAGCAGGGCGCGGACAAGTTTGAGTTTGAGGTTTTGCGCTGAAGTGATCATGGGGAAGGATGGATAAACGGAAAAGGGCTATTCTCTGAACATGTTCCAGGCAGAGCGAAATGCCCAGAGGGTATCTTCATCGAATAGCACCATCCGAATCAGTTTGAGATGCGAAACCCGGGTATCAAAATAGTCTCGGATGGCAGCGAGGATAATGACCGCGGCGCGGTCTTTGGGAAAGCCGAAGATGCCGGTTGAAATGGCGGGCAGGGCAAGGGAGTTAAGCCCCAGTTCATCGGCTCGGCGCAATGAAGCAGTGATGGCTGTGGCCAGTTTGGCTTCGGCGTCCTCCGTCTCGCCCCAGACCGGCCCAACGGCGTGGATGACGTAGCGGCAGGGCAGGCGTCCACCGGAGGTCACGGCAGGCGATTCGTGCGTTACGAGGCCATGTTTTTGCAACCAGGCCTCCGAGTCTCTTTGAATACGTTCGCCGCCGCGTCGGAGGATGGTCTCTGCCAATCCGCCGCCGTGATAGAGGTATTCATTGGCAGCGTTGACAATGGCATCGGTGCTCTCGGTGGTAATATCGCCCTTCACGAGTTGGAGAAGCACCCCGCTAGGCAGGCGGGTTTCGACCAAGACGATGTTCATCGGGTGTATTTTAAGGGCAGTGGGTCGGATTGACAAATCCTACCGAACGCTTGGGGCCAGACATGGGTTGGGAGATTCGTCTCGACTGCTACCGGGAATGACCGGTTTTGTCCAAAAATGTCCCATCAAGCCGCCTGTAAGAGGCAAAAACCCTTATCAAGCGCACAAGCGCATCTTGGATACTTCCTAAGGTATTTAGCCGAACTCGTGTCTGAACTCCGGTGTTTCTCGCTAGTGTTGTTTTGGTTAGCTTTGTCTCCTCTTTGTTCGCTTTGGCGAACTTCTGAATCATCTTGCGTTCCTAGGTAGATAGTCTAGAAAAACTCCATTCGTTTTTCCATAAAGCCGCTATAATTTGGTTCGCAATACGTCCATCGCTTGCCTGGCGGTTGTTTTATCTTTTTGAGAAGAGGAGAACCTATGGCTGTCGCAACCCTTCCCCGCAAGTTACACTGGTATGATTATCTCTTTATCAATTCGAACTGGTTTGCTTTGACGTTGCGTTCTCAAGTATTGGCCGGGTTGCTTGTCCCTCTGCTCGTCCAACGTTTTGTGGGCGAGGCGCAGAAAGGGACGTATTACGGCACGATTCGCTTATGGGCGCTGATGGTGGCCCTCTTGATGCAGGCCTTCTTCGGGTTGTTAAGTGACCATGCACGTTTCTCCTGGGGTCGTCGCCGGCCGTTTATTCTGGTCGGCGCTTTGTTAGAAATATTTGTCATCCTCAGCATGGCCTGGATTGCCGGCCTGGAGGGGATGGAGGGGTATGCG
>JANWWB010000181.1 GCA_025056515.1 Anaerolineales bacterium | reverse complement strand
GTGACGATAAAGTTGCCCACATATCCATCCACCTTTTCGACTTCAGAGTAAGTCAGCAGGGTGATGTTCGGATGGTTCCCGACCTCAACCATTTTCGGCGTCAGGATACAGGCCGAGCAGTCCAGGGTGGGGAAGGTTTTGTCGAATTGTGCCATGTGTCCGCCGATGCTTGGTTCGCGCTCGACCAGATAGACCGGATAGCCGGCGTCGGCAATTTCGAGCGCCGCTTGGATGCCGGCAATGCCTCCACCGACAACAAGCGTAGCGGGATGGATAGGGACATGGAGCGGTTCGAGCGGTTCATGATGGACTACTCGCGCCACTCCACCGGAGAGAATAGCTTTGGCTTTTTCGGTGGCGACCTCTTTGTCGGTGTGTACCCAGGAAACCTGTTCGCGAATAGAGACCAGTTCACACAAATACGGGTTGAGGTCTGCACCTTTGCAGGCGTTGCGGAAGGTCTTTTCATGCAAGTGTGGCGAACAAGCCGCCACCACAACGCGGGTCAGGCCGTATTCTTTGATGTCCTTCTGAATCAATTCTTGCCCCAAACTGGAGCACATGAACTTGTAATCGCGGGAGATGACGACGCCTTCGTCTTTCAGGTTCTCACCGGCCCATGTGCTCACCTCAGCGACATCCACGACTCCGGCGATGTTCGTCCCGCAGTGACAGACATAGACGCCAATCCGTTCTTTGGGTTTCTGTTCGTCGCTCATTGCTTGGCCTCCTCAGTTGCAATGGATGAAGCACCCTTCTTCAGGGGCGGTGGCATGGGCAGCCCCGAGGGTTTTTTGGCGGCCGGTGCTGCCGGTTGCGGTTCGGGGGTCTTGACCCCGATGCGGCTCATGGCCGACTGCGCCGAGACAAACTCGGAGCCAAAACCGAGCTTTTCGGGTGCAATGCCAAAGGCAATCCCCATCAGTTGGGTGAAGAACAAGACCGGGATCTGGTAGTTGGTCTTGAAATAGCTGTTCATCTGCCCCTGGAAGGCATCCAGGTTGAGTTGACACATTGGGCAAAGCGTGATAATCACATCTGCTTTGTATCGGTCGGCGCCGGCTACGATGCGACGAATCAGTTCAAATGCAGTACCTGGCCCAATTTGAGTCATGTGGCCGCCGCAGCAAGCTGTCTTGAGCGGAAAATCAATCACCTCTGCACCGAGAGCTTTGAGCAAATCATCGAGTTCAGTGGGATGCTCTGGGTCAGAGTAACGCTTGTTGTAATCGGGGCGTGGAAGCATGCACCCTACGTATGGCGCAACGCGTAGTCCGATCAATGGCTTGGTAACTTTAGAGCGAATCGCCTCCAGTCCGATGTCGTTTAGAACTACATCCAGCAGATGACGGACAGCAAGCGTACCAGGGGTGTAGTGTAAACCTCCCGCAGCGAGTGCCTGGTTGATTTTTTCGCCGAAGACAGGGTCTTCTTGCATATAATGATCAGCCTTGGCCAGATTCAAGTAGCAGGCCGAGCATGGAGCGACAACCGTCTTGGAACCGTTGGCCTGCTGTTCGGCTAGGGCCAGGTTGCGGGCGATCAGTGCATAGGCTGGCATGCGATCTACGGATAAGTATTCAGTTGCCCCACAACAATTCCAATCGTCAATTTCTTTGAGATGCACATCCAGCGCCTGACAAACCTGCATCACAGAGTGATAGTAGGCTTTGGCGCTGCTCTCCATGGAACAACCTGGATAAAAAATATACGCTTTCATGCGGCCTCCAATTCTTTGGCGCGCTTGAGGATGTTTTTCAATTGCTTGATGCCTTTAATGCGCTTCGGGGGTAAAGGAGACATGCCCTTCTTGACCAGCATCCCAATTGCCATGGGTGCCATCTGCGGCAGGCGGGCAGCCAGTTGCGGATGGGCTAGGTTGTGAACACCGGCCAGCCCAATTTCAAAACTGCGCCCGTAGTTCTCGACGTAATGGATAAACGTCTTTGAGAAATCGGACGCAGTTTTTTCTTGCACCAGACCGGCCTCAATGGCCATGTTCTTTAGCGTATACATAACGTCGGTGATGTGGATCTGTTGAGGGCAGCGTACCGTACAATAGTAGCACGAGACACACATCCAGGGTGTGTTGCTCTTCAGCACTTCTTCGCGCATACCGGCGCGTAGCATAGCAAAGATAGCACGTGGCGTGTGCTCCATGGCTGCTCCAGAGGGACAAGACCCTCCGCAGGTGCCGCACTGGATGCACATTTCTACGCGCGAATTGCCGGGAGTCCGCTGAGCAACCTCCTGGATGAGCGAGGGCGTGCTTGAAACGTGTGTACTTGTCATAGGCGCGCTCCATCGTGAAAGGGTCTCAGGCCTTCTTGACCTGGGTTCTATTACTACCTAGTATGTTTTTTCCTAACCAGAATCGGAAGTGGGATTAATCATTCCTTTAGGTGATAAAACTCATGATATTCTTGCAATCCTGCTTATAATTTCCAAATCTTGGAAACCGGTTTGCAGTATAATTCGGGCAAAATTTCGATCTGTTTGGGAGGTTTTCGACGATGAATTTCGCTATGTGGAAGAAAGCTCTGACTGTTATCCCGGATGTTTCTAAAGAAGAATGGGATAGTCTCGATCTCATTTCAAAATGGCTGATTACCAGTCGTGCTGCAGTATTGATTATGACGTTTCTCTCCGCTGTCTTGGCCGGTTTATTCGCTTTCCACGATGGACATTCGGTCAACCTGCTCGCTTGGGTCGTGTTGACATTAGGGTTGATTCTGGCTCATGCGACCAATAATATTTTTAACGATTTCACCGATTACATCCGTGGCATAGACCGGGACAATTATTTCCGTACTATGTATGGCCCCCAGCCGGTGGCGCACGGTCTGCTGACGAAGCGTCAGCATCTGATGTATTTTGCTGTTACAGGCTTGTTGGCTTTTGCTTGTGGTCTATTCTTGCTGGCGCTTAACGGTTGGAATCCTGTTATCTGGCTCTTGCTTGGCTTGGGGATGGTTTTTGTCCTCTTTTACACTTGGCCGATGAAGGGATTGGCGCTAGGTGAGTTGGCCGTTCTCATTGTGTGGGGGCCGCTGATGATTGGTGGGGGGTATTATGTCTTGGTCGGTGAATGGAATTGGAAGGTCATTTTGGCGAGTTTGCCGTATGTCTTAGGTGTGACAACGGTCATTTTCGGCAAGCATATTGATAAATTGAGCATCGATCGTGCCAAGAAAATTTATACTTTGCCGGTGGTAATCGGCGAAAAAGCTGCTCGTTATACTGTCTTGGCCATGATGATTTCCTCCTACGTTTTGGTCGTCTATCTGATCGCTATTCGTTACTTCACACCGGTGATGGCGTTGGTTTTCCTGGCTGTTCCTCAATTTTTGAAAATCTACCCCCAATTTCTCAAACCGAAGCCGGAGACACGCCCTGAGGGCTTTCCGGAGGGGCAAGGAGGATGGCCGCTCTATTTTGCGCCGCTGGCCTTTGTCAATAATCGCGCCTTTGGAATGCGGTTTATGCTTGGGCTGATTGCAGACATCCTCTTGCGCTTGTTCTTCCCAACCTTTTGGGTCTAAGATCGTTCTCAGCTCCTAAATGAGAACCGCTCCTGATGAAACCAGGAGCGGTTCTGGTTATCGAAAGCGCTTACGCTCAATTCGCAAACGATAGGCAAGCCGAAGTTCTTCAATTTTCCGTAGGAGGGAGCGCTTTTCTTCATCGCTATTTGCCTTCTTGAGGGCTTCTTGAAGATGGGCGATTTCTTTCAACCATTCTGCTTCTGGAGGGAGTAGGTCAGCGTTCTTGAGCAGCGCGTAGGCCGGGCGCAGTTCTTCGGGGGTTTCGAAGTAAGCGGAGAGGTCAATCGGCTTGCCTGCGCCGGCTAGATTATCGAACTCTCCGCGCGCAAGAGCGTCCTCAATCAGAGCGTTGACCAATCTCTCAAAAGACATACGGCTTTGTGCACTTAGGTCGGAATGCCACCGAATAAGGCGCAGTGTGTCTCCAACAAAGCATAGGCGCGCCGGATTAGTTCCTGACGCGGCGAATCGCCTAATTCTTCGGCGGTCAAGGGGTGAGAGAAACTCAGCCTCGGCGAGACGTAGAGACTTCCGGGGTGGAACAACTGTTGGAGCACTTGGCAGAACTCGGCCACTCGGCGACGTTCAAGCCCCTCGCGCCACAAGCGAGGCAGGGGATGGTGTGCCCATTTGGGGTGTAGGATGTGACTGACCGTAGCGAGCAGGATGCGGGTGCGAGGGACGAAGCGCAAGAACAGGTTGACGGCCTCGGTCCAGCGCTGGAGATTTTCGCGCGCGCCAGGGTAAACTGCTGGGTCGGGGTCAATCGTCCCGGAGCCCATCAGCAGCACCGCTCCGCCGTTCTTCAAGTAACGCATGGCGGAGAGCATTCCGGCCATCCGCCCGGCGGCGTCTTTGATGTTGAAAGGGATGAAGAAGACGCGCCGGCTGAAGTTTTGCAGAGCGCGAAAGAAGGGTAAGTCGGAGACGATAATGTGCAGGTCAGGGCGTGATAGCTGCGAGGCAAGGACCAGAGCATCATAGGCGCCGGGGTGGTTAGAAATGATCAGCAAGGGTCCTTCGGCGGGAACGTTTTCCTGACCGCGGGCGAGAATATCGCGGCACCAGTGGGTCAGCGCCCATTCCGAAGCCTCGCGTAGGCCGTGTTCGACCAACATCCGGTCGAAAGTCAAACCGATTTCGGCCAAGTTGCGCAGCCCTCGTGCAAAGAGCAGACGGCATAAGCCGCGCCAGCTGGAAGTCTGGGGTAAGCCCAAAATTTTGACCACTTCGACCAATAAGGCGTCGATTAAGCGCTGAATTTCTTCTTCCCATTTCATAAGCCCGGGTTTCCTCCGAAAGCGCGACAATGCTGAATGAGTAAATCTTTCTGTCGGGCGATGATGGCCGGGAGAAGCCCTCCATCCTTACTCTCCTGGCTTAATTCAGAGGCAACGGCAGGTGGGCCAAAGGAAATGACAGGCGAAGCCATGAATCTGCCAGGATGAAGGAGTTGCGAAATCACTTGACCGAATTCAGAGAGGCGTTGTCTGTCAATTTGTTTGCGGCGCAGCCAGGTGATGGGGTGACGCGCCCAACGCGGCGAAACGACGTGGCTGACTACGGTCGGTAACAAACGCAGACCAGGGACGTGCTTGAGGAAGAACTCGATGGTCTCTCGCCAGTGGTCGATCATTTTGCCTGCATCGGGATAAACGGCCGGATCCGGATCACGATGGCCGGCGCCGAAGTAGAGTAAGGCACCACCGCCGCGCAAGTGATTGACCGCGTTGCGCAGGGTGACCAATCGGCTAGGGGCGTCGGTGCGCGAGGCGAAGAAGATGTGCTTGCGCAAATGGGGCAGTTTTTCCAGGAAGGGAATCTCGGATGAAATCCAACAAAGATCTCGGCGGGCAACTTTTGAGAAGATGACCAGGGCGTCATACGCGCCAGGGTGGTTGGAGGTGATGAGGAGCGGTCCTTCGTTCGGGATATGCTCCTGACCGCGCGCCGAGATGGTGGTACAGAAGTGTGAAAGCGCCCACTCGCTGGCTTTAGGCAGGCCGTCTTCGCTGACCAAGCGGTCGAAGGTCAGACCCAGGGAGGCAAAGCGATCGGTAAGAGGGCGAAACAGTTTCCAAGTCAGGCCGCGCCAGAAGTGGGTTTTGGGCAACGCTACTGCACCGACCAATTCATCTACAAGCGATTGACTCAGGGCAAGAAGTTCAGCATTCATCCGATCAACGTTTTCGGGTTTTTAGGAGTGCATTTTATGATGACCATCTGCTGTGTTGCAAACATAGGGTGTCGTGTCACTGCGAGGCGGCGCAGCCGCCGAAGCAGTCTCCCAGATCATTCGGAGGACTTCGTAGTCTGGCACTGGGCCAGGGCCTTGCCGCCTTCCAAGGATCATAACGACGCATGC
>JANWWB010000023.1 GCA_025056515.1 Anaerolineales bacterium | reverse complement strand
CTGGCAGTGGGCGACCTTCCACCTGAAATTCCAGCAAGATGTCGGCTGTGTCTTCCACGTCCACTTCGAGACGGCTGAATTGACCGCCTAGGGCAAAGAGACGGCGTGGCAAGCCAAAGAGCCAGTAGAGGTAATCCATTTCATGGATTTGTGAGAGGATGACGCCTCCACCGAGAGCACGCTGCGAGGCATACATCTTGCGGTAGTCTTCATAAGGGTGCCAACCGGGCAGATATTCACCAATTTCGGCATGGACGGCGAGCAGACGTCCAACTTTTCCCTCCTGCAAGAGGGCGCGTAAGCGCTGCAACCCCGGATGAAAGCGCATCTGATACCCGACAACAGCAACCAAGTGGCGTTTTTCGATCTCTGCTACCAGTTCCTCGATGCTGTCTAAGGTATGTGAGAGGGGTTTCTCGATAAACAAATGCGCTCCAGCGCGGGCGGCCTGGATGGCTTGCGGAACGTGCATGCTACTCGGGGTGCAGATAAAGACTGCATCTGGATGCCATCCCAGGCCGGAGTCGAGGTCGGGATAGATGTGCAGACCATATTTCTCTTGCAAGGTGATCCCCTGTTCGACGGTCAATTTATCCGTTAAAACAGGGAGATCGGTGCGCGGGCTAACAGCGCGAATTTCAGCCTGTTCTCCCAGAACGGTGAGTAAGTTGCGTAGGTGGCGTTGTCCGATGCCGCCTAAACCAACGATGAGAAATTTCATAGGAGTCTCCTGGTTTGTACCACGGGTGAAGAAATCACCTTTCCAAATCCTCTGTTGCAAACATCGGTTATTGTGTCACTGCGAGCGCAGCGCCTGCCCCGAGCGAAGCGTGAGGGAAGCAGTCTCCTGGATTGCCAGGAGATTGCTTCGGCGGCTACGCCGCCCTCGCAAAGACACTCAAACATGAGAGTTTGCCTCCTTGCGACAGAGCACCTTTCCAAATTTATTTCAACACCAAGGATGCTTACCGGGCACGAAGGTGGAGGGGGAGTTGAAGAGCGTTCTGCGCTATCTCTTTTACCCTTTGTATGCTTGTATTCGCATGGTGTTGATTGCTTTTCATCGCATCTTTAGTGTTATCCTTCGCGTCCTTGGTGGTTTATGGAGGGTTGTTTTCTGGCTGGCCGTGGTTCACGATTGTGCCAGCAATCGTTCAACAAATTGACGATTCTTGCGCGTCCACTCAACCTCCTCTCCGGGTTGACCGCGGGCGACTTGCAAGATGAAATCGCCTTGGTAATTCACCCGGCGCAGCTCCTCGGCTAGAGCGACAAAATCGGTGTTGCCGTGGCCTAGAGGAACGGTGCTGCCCCCGAGTAGGCGGTCTTTGATGTGAATGCTGCCGATGCGATGTCCATAAGCGGCAAATTCGTCGTGGGGGTGGTAGCCGAGCGAAGCACTGTTGCCAGAATCGTAATTCGCTTTGAGCAATGGATGTGGCAGGCGTTCAAGCAGTGCGGCGAAGCGCGCTGGTGGTAGGGAGGTTTCGAGATGGATTTCAATCCCTGTTCGCTCGGCCATCGGTAAGATGCGCTGCAGGGTGACGATGACGCTCTCAAGTTCTTCATCGGTTTCGATGCGTGAGGCATCTACAAAAGGGACGACAATCCGATTGATGCCGAGGAGAGCGCCGCGCCCGAGCAGCCAATCAAAGATCGCCAGACGTTCAGCCCATTCTCCGGCGCTGGCGCGCACCAAGGGGCGGTCCATAAAGTAGTCGGCACAAATCGAGAGCACGCGCACGCCGGTTTGTTCGCTGAGCGATTTGATTTGCGCAATTCCGGCATCGGTTGCGATTGGATTGACATCTGCTCCGTAGAGGTCATAAATCCACTCGATGCAATCAATCCCGGCTTGTTTGCCCAGTTCGAATTCATCTGGCCATCGATCTCGGGGGAAGCATTGGATTCGGTTGTCGATAGGAGGGACAAGACGTCCCTGCATAATGCCAATCCGAGCCATGAGGGGTTACTCCTTGCTGCCGACAGTATCGACGCGGCGGAGTTTCTTCATCACCGGAACTTCGCTATCCCAGACCCGCTTGACGCCGTCGCCAAGAGCGGTTTCTACCAGCCGGATATCGCGTACCAGGCGCATAAATCCTTGTGGCTCGACCGAGGCGGCCTGGTCGCTGCCCCACATTGCACGGTCAAGGGTGATGTGCCGTTCAATGACGCAAGCGCCAAGAGGGATGGTTGCAATGGTGGTC
This sequence comes from Anaerolineales bacterium, assembly GCA_025056515.1. GTDB lineage: Bacteria > Chloroflexota > Anaerolineae > Anaerolineales > Villigracilaceae > UBA877. Next base: position 3,827 of record JANWWB010000023.1, on the reverse strand, counting down.
GAAAGGCCGGTTTCGTGACCGGAATAACCGACTGGTATGCCATATCGCTGACGCAGCGTTTGAATCATGCGCAGATTGAGCTCAGCATAATCAGCCGGATAGGCGCTGCAGGTGTGGAGCAGGATCAGGTCTTCCTTACCAAGGATTTCAACTGCGTGGTCAATCTGCTCGAGGGTGCTCATGCCGGTTGAGAGCAGGATGGGCTTGCCCTTCGAGCGGGTGTGGCGCAGCAGGTTGTCATCGGTCAGGCAGGCTGAGGCGATTTTGAAGCAGGGCACATCGAACTGGTCGATGAAATCCACCGAACCCTCGTCCCAACAAGAGGCGAACCAGTCAATGCCCTTCTCTTTACAGTAGCGATCGATTTCTTGATATTGTTCTAGACCGAACTCTAGGGCACGTTTGAGATCGCCGTTGGTGGTTCCGAAGGGGCTTTCGCGTGGACGTTCCAGTTCTTCTTTGGTATAGACGACCTCAATCGTCCGTTTCTGGAACTTCACAGCCTGACAGCCTGCCAACACGGCTACGTCAATCAACTTTTTGGCGATGTTGATGTCACCGTTATGGTTGATACCGATTTCTGCGATGATATAAGCCGGGTGTCCATCGCCAACCAAGTGTTTTCCGATTCTTACTTCTGCCATAGCTTCCTCCAAAAAATGTTTTCATGTTGAGACGGATGTTCAATCCGCCTTCGAACTTAAAATTTGGCTAAAATGAGAGCACATAATTCCTGGATTGCTCCATGACCGCCGCGCCGACTGAGGACAAAATCGGCTTGGCGTATTACTTCGGGGACGGCATCGGCCACAGCGACTGCCCAGCCGACCAACGGGAAGCACGGTAGGTCGTTGATATCATTACCACAGTAGACCACATGTGCCGGGTCTACCTGGTGCTCTGCAAGCAACTTCTGGAGGGTGGTTGCCTTGTCATCTTCTCCTTGGATATACGGTATGCCCATCTTGCGGCAACGGGCGGCGACCACTGGGTTGGTCTCTTTTGAGAGAACGAAAGCTTGCACGCCCTTCTCTCGCAGTAGCTTCAACCATAGACTGTCCGAGCGATTGGCGGCTACCATTTCGCGTCCGTCCTGGTCCACCCAAACACGGTTGTCGGTCAGGACGCCATCGAAATCCATGACCAGCATTTCGATTTTCTGCGGCATTGGACGACGCGGTTGATCAGGCCAGACCATCGGCGGCGGCGAAAGGGAAATCCGTTCTTCGGCGCGTCGCCAGTCCTCGGGCGTATCGAGGTCAATGTCGTATTGCGATTCGAACAAGACCGGTAGGATGACCTGACCGCTCATGGAGTGTTTCTCCAGGATGACCTTTGGGCGAATGACATCTATCAGGCCGGTGTGCATATACGCTTGCGGCAGGCTCTGGCGCGGGGCATTATAAGGTTCATCCATACCGGGTATAGTGATTAGCGGACGGATGGGCTTATCTTCGCTATCCATAAGCCACATCTTGAAGGGGTTTTGGTGGGCTGGGGTAATTCCACGCACTGAATCGGCTTCAGGATGAGAGAGCAAGAGTCGCACTGCGCGGTCTACCAGGTCGGGAGGTCGGAGCGGTGTCGTCGGGCGTAGGTGTACCACGACTTCTGGGCGATAGGCTTGGTTTTTATATAGCCACTCTAGGGCGTGTCGAAAGACCGGCAAATCCGGAGTGCGGTCACCGGCCAATTCGACCGGGCGCAGGAATGGTATCTCTGCGCCAAAGCGTCGGGCGATTTCGGCGATTTCTTCGTCATCAGTGCTGACAATGACGCGCGTCACGGTCTTGGCTTGGAGACCTGCGGCGATGCTATAGGCGATGAGCGGGTAACCGGCAAAGGGGCGGATGTTCTTACGCGGGATGCCCTTCGAGCCGCCGCGCGCGGGGATGAGAGCGAGGACTTCGGGCTTATTCATTTCACCTCGATAGGCCAGACCATGCCTTCAATTCCTTGTTGTACCAGCCACTCGGCGAATTGCCAATCAGCAGGTGTGTCAATGTCCACCAAATAGCGCGAGTCGATTATCAACGGATAGAGCACCCGACCGGTCATTGAGCCGCGGCGGATCGTGGTGGGGCGTGTGACGTTCACGTGTCCGGTTTGCCAATAGACAGTTGGAAGCTCCTGGCGCGGCGTGTTGTAAGGTTCGGGGTTGCCAGGGATTTCCAGCAAGGGGATCATGCGGCCACTTTGCGGGTCAATCTGCCACATCTTATACGGTGTTTGACCGGCTTCGACAACACTTCGGACCGCGTCGGCTTCGGGATGCGCCAGCAGGATGCGGACGGCCTCATCTATGCATCCCTGCGGGCGGACGGGTGTGGTGGGATGAAGGTGGACGATGGCCTCGGGGCGGTAGTTTTCGTGTTGTTCGAGCCAGTCCAGGGCATGCGCGAAGACAGGAAGGTCAGGGACGTGGTCACCGGCCAGTTCCGCCGGGCGCAGGAAAGGGGTCTCTGCGCCGTAGCGGCGGGCGATGGCGGCAATCTCTTCGTCGTCGGTTGAGACAATCACACGTGTTACTGTTTTAGCCTGCCGGGCGGCAGCGATGGTGAAAGCGATCAAAGGATAACCGGCGAACGGACGGATATTCTTGCGCGGAATACCCTTTGAACCGCCACGCGCTGGAATCAGGGCGAGGACTTCGTTTTGAGCGTTCATTTCTTTCTTGTGCAAACGAACAGAACTCGCTTGGCATAACCATATGCCCACAAGCGGCGTTTCCCTTGTCGATACAGCCAACTGCTCAGGGCGATTGAAAAATCAAAAGTCGGTATTCTTAGCCAGATACGGTTAAGTGCTGGTGGATGCCAGATGTGAAAGACAATAGGGTCAAATCCGTTTCGTTCAAAGAAATTACACCATTGACCAATCGTATATTCATGTTCACCGAAATCACGCCTGGTGAAACTTTGGTCAAGAGGAATACCGTACTTTTCTTTCAGTCGGTCGGGGAGTTGACGATTGAGCATCTCTTCCAGTTGTTCTTGCGTATAGTAGTCGGGCCAGGCTCTGTCAATGGCAATAATGACTCCGTCCCAGGTTAGAACGCGAGCACATTCTTTTAGGGTGGTATCAAGATTTTCGGAGTGGTGGAAGGAATCAATATCTAGGATGAGGTTGACTGAACCATGTGGCAAATCGAGACGGTTGAAATCACTTACGACCCGTTGAATTTTTTCAACCTGCGCATGGAATTCAGCAAAGACAAGAGGCATAACCTTTTCGACGAAATACTGTGAAAATTCCACCGCATAAACTTGTGAGATTTCGGCACGGTTAGAAAGAATACTTGCACCAACACCGGTGCCCGAGCCCATGTCTACTGCGATTCCGCGAAGGGGATGGCCGATTCTTTTTAAGAAGTCAAAGGCGCCACCAATCAATTGTTCAAAGGTAGCATAGTCACGAATGGCTTGGCCGTGGATTTCTGCTAACGATTTGTTTCCTTGGAGCGCCTGTAGTTCCGCTTCTGCGCGCTTATTCATCGCCTCCCGTGCGACTTCAAGGGCCAATTCTGTCATACCCCAGTAGAGAGGGTCTTTGAGAGAAGGATCGGTTTTCATAAATTACTCCAAAAGAGACAAGATAAATTTAGCTGTACGTCTTCCCGCACTTCCATCGGTGTAAGTGCATTCTTCTTGAACAAACTTCCGCCGTTTCTCGCTATCAGCTTGCGGATTGCGTAGATAGAAATTGACGTGCTCAAGGATTTTTTCGGGGTTATCGGCCACCCGTCCGGCTCCGGACAGGCGAAAACGCTGATGAGTTGGCCAATCGCCAATGGCTGTCAGTGGTACAGAATAGACGTCCTTACGGTT
>JANWWB010000439.1 GCA_025056515.1 Anaerolineales bacterium | reverse complement strand
ATATTCAAATCGGTCCAATGAAGCATTTCCATTTCTTTGATGGCGGCTTCACAGTTTTGCAACGGCTCGTAGACTTGGCAAGTTTCGCCGCTCGCCGGTGTGAACTGTGTGAGCTGAGAGAGGTAGCGCAGGGCATTTTCGCGGCTATTGGCTCCAGCACTATACGTGCCGACATCGGTGTCTGAGGAGAGGAAGCAGTCGTTATGGAATCCCAAGCGTGCTTGAAGCGTGTTCTGAAAGGCTTGTTGCGCCGTGAGTGGCTCTGGAGAGATGGCCATGAGATCGGGAGGATAACGGAGGAGGATAAAGCGGTCGGGCGGCAGAGCTTTAGCCAGTGCCTCGAGGATGGCGCGTTTGGCGTTTGGATCTCGGTCGAGGCCATGAGTGGAGCTGTGCCATTCTCCCCAAGCGCCGATGAAACCCGCATGCAACCAAGCAATGACGTCAGCATTTTTTTGTAGCACGGGCGTAAGCTGTTCAATGTGGCGTAGAATTTGCTCTAACGAGGCATCGGGTTCGGAATTTGGATAGGGGCCGAAGTTGTAAGAGAAACGAAGCACGATTTTTACCCCACCCTGGCGCAGGGCGGCAAAGCCAGCATCTATGTCGTTCAGCAGTGCCTGAGGTAAGTCTTGTTCTCGGTACTTATCGAGGCGCACATAAGCATAAACCAACGTAGTGCCTAGGGTGCGATAGAGCGAATAATCGACATTCGGGTCAAGATACTCTAATGAGTAGCGAAAGCCGCGCTCTGGGTTCAGCACATCACCTTCGATGGGTTGATAGGTGACGGTTTGCACGTCTTCAACCGGTTCTGCAGGCGGGGTGACGACAACGGGTTCTTTTTGGACTGTTTCTGGAGCCGGTTGACAGGCTGTGAGAATGAGAATGAGAACCATAAGTAGCCAAAAGAGAGTCACTTTGTGCATGGTGCAACCTCAAGAGAGTGAAATGCGGACCGGCATCAGGATGCTTACTTGAATTCGACCGAGACTTTTTGCGTTGTGGCTACTGCATCCCAGTTGGTGTTAACTAACTGGGCAACAAAGTCGGCAGCTTTGCCCTTGCTTAGGCCGAGTTCGGCAAGGGGCAATTTCCAGGAGACGGTGTTTTCCCCAACTTCGAACTCCATATTCGGGGCTTGCACCTGTTGCCAAGACCAGCTGGAGCCATCGCCGTTATAGGCAAACAGGAAGCTGTTTTCAAGCATAAATTCTGCCCCTGTTCCGCTAACTCGGAAGCCTTTTTTGGTGGATTGGTCGACATCGACGAAGATATGGAAAGCGTTATAGTCAGAGGGCTTGCCACTAAACTTGAAGGTAATGATTATGTTGTCACCCTCTTGTTGGATTTTTAAGTCGCTAATCTCTCCAACGGTCACCGGCGCTGGGGCGTGCGTGGCCGTTGGTTCGGGCGTGTCGGTAGGAACGGCCGTTGCGGTGGGAGCAGGGGTATCTGTGGGAGTGATTGTCGGTGTTGTTTTTCCGCCACAGGCGCTCAACCATAGCACCAGTAAGACACCTGTAAGAAGAAACCAGACTTTTGTGTTCATCTCTCTCTCTCCTTTTGTGGTATGTCGTGATCTTGACTATCGGCCCTTTTGCCGGTCCGCATCTAGCTATTACTTGAAAGCGCTCTGGCTGGCTTGCTGGACAATCCAGCGTTGGGCGAGGAAATAGACGATAAAGATGGGCAATAGGGTCAGGATGGACGCGGCCAGCACTAGCCCCTGGTTTGAGCCATGTTGGGTGGAGTACCAAACCAGCAACAAAGGAATGGTGCGCTTTTCAGGGGAAGTGATGACGATAAGCGGCCAGAGATAATCGTTCCAGGAGGCCATGAAGGTGAAAATACCCAGCGAGGCCAAGGCTGGCCCTAATTGAGGCAGGACAATGCGCCAATAGATACCGAATTCCGAGGCGCCGTCGATACGAGCGGCCTCAAGAATCTCACCAGGCAGGCTTTCCACGAATTGTTTGGCTACGAAGATTCCATAGGCGTCAATCAGCATCGGGATGACCAAAGCCCAGAGAGTATCAATGATTCCCATTTTGACTGTCAAAAGGTAGATCGGAATCATGACCACCTGGAACGGGATCATCAGCTGGGC
>JANWWB010000352.1 GCA_025056515.1 Anaerolineales bacterium | reverse complement strand
TTCCAGATTCCGGAGCTGCGCGGCTTTGAGCGCTTCGTTGTCGGTCGCCCGATCGAAGAGATGCCTCTGCTCACCAACCGCATCTGCGGTGTTTGCCCCGAAGCGCACCACATGGCCGCCGCCAAGGCCGCCGACGCCGTTTATCACGTAGAAGTACCGCGCACCGGCAAGATGTTGCGCGAATTGCTCTACTCGGCCTTCTACTGCACTGACCACACCACCCACTTCTACGCCCTGGCCGGCCCAGACTTCGTGATGGGTCCTGACGCCCCAGTGGCCGAACGTAACATCCTGGGCGTCATTCGCAAGGTCGGCCTGGAAATTGGCGGCAAAGTGATTCAAATGCGCAAGTACGGGCACACCGTGGTCGAGATGATCGGCGGACGTAAGGTCCACCCCTGCACCTCTATCCCGGGCGGCTTGACCAAAGGAATCACCGAAGAACAACGTCAGCAAATTGAAGAAATGGGACGCTGGGCGATTGAATTTGCCCAATTCAGCCTGAAACTCTTCAACGATATTGTGTTGAGCAACAAAGCTTATGTTGACCTTATCCTGGGTGACATCTACACTCACCGCACCTACTACATGGGCACGGTAGACGAGAACAACCACGTTAACTTCTATGATGGCAAGGTGCGCGTTGTCGGACCGGATGGCAAGGAACTCGTCAAGTACGCCCCGCACGAATACGCGGATCATGTCGCCGAGCACGTCGAACCGTGGACATATCTGAAATTCCCTTATTTGAAGAAGGTCGGCTGGAAAGGCTTCGTGGACGGACCCGATTCGGGCGTCTATATGGCCACCCCGCTCTCGCGCCTCAACGCCGCCGACGGCATGGCCACCCCACGCGCCCAAGAAGAATATGAGAAATTCTATGCCACCTTGGGCGGCAAGCCGGTGCATCAACGCCTGGCCACCCACTGGGCACGTCTCATCGAGCTGCTCTATGCCGCTGAACGCTGGGTGGAACTGGCCACCGACCCAGAGATTACTTCGCCGAATTTCCGCGCTCTCCCAACCGAAAAACCAACCGAAGGCGTGGGCATCGTCGAAGCCCCGCGTGGCACACTCACACATCACTACTGGACCGACGAGCGCGGTGTGGTGACGAAGGCCAATCTCATCGTTGGCACCACCAACAACTATGCCCCCATCACGATGTCCATCCAGAAAGCCGCCAAAAGCCTCATCAAGAAAGGCACGGTCGTGACCGAAGGCTTGCTCAACATGGTGGAAATGGCCTTCCGTGCCTACGACCCCTGCTTTGGTTGCGCCACCCACTCCCTGCCCGGTCAAATGCCACTCGAAGTCACCATCCGGGACGCTAAGGGTGAAGTCATCGAGGTGTTGAAGCAGTTTGTGGATTAGACAACGAGTTTGCTATCCAGAAGAGACATCGTCTCATGGCTGTTCGGCCGTGAGACGATGTATTTTGTGGTAGACTACTCCCTCCCTGTTTGAGCACTGTTCTTTCCCTGTTTAACCGTCCAAGTATCAGAGTACCTAACAACTAAACTATCTGACTCGCGACTATGAAAACCCTTGTGATTGGCCTCGGCAACCCCATTCTCGGCGATGACGGCGTCGGCTGGGTAGTCGCACAACAAGTGGAAGAGCAATTCGCCGACAAGCGAACCGACCTGGAGTTCGACTATCTCTCCCTGGGTGGCCTCAGCCTGATGGAGCGCATGATCGGCTACCGCCGTGTCTTAATCATCGATTCGCTCACCACCGGCAAATACCCCCTCGGAACCGTTATGACCTTCACCCTCGCCGACCTGCCCGACCTGTCTTCCGGTCACACCACCGCTGCTCATGACACCTCCCTCAAAACAGCCCTGGAGACCGGTCGCCGCCTAGGTGCAGAACTGCCCGACGATGGAGATATACATATCGTTGCCATCGAAGCGCAGCAAGTCTATAACCTCCAAGAGGGACTGACTCCACCCATCGCCGCCGCCGTCCCTCAGGCCGTGCAAGCTGTTCTGGCTTTGCTGGAAAAAATTTCACCCAAGGAAACATAAGCGACTCACATTCGACCTCTATAATTTCTACAAAAACACTCTGGTTTATAGGAAAATCTTCACGCAAATCGATGACTTTCCTAACTTCCTGCCAAAGATAAGAAACGGTAAAGTATTGCCTACAAGGCCGGTGTATGCACGAACTTCCGATTACCCAAAACATCCTGGAAATCGCCCTCCGTCACGCCGAACAGGCCGGAGCAAAGGAAATCAAACAGATTAACATCGTCATCGGCAAATTCTCTGCGTTTGTGGATGACTCGATTCAATTCTACTGGAGCATCATCGCTCAAGGGACAATCGCCCAAAACGCCGTCCTACATTTCGAGCGCGTCCCGGTCGAGTTTACCTGCTTGGATTGCGGCACGACGTACGAACCACAGGAGGACGCATTCGCTTGTCCACACTGTCTCAGCCCGCGCATCAAAATCACGCGCGGCGAGGAATTGCGCGTGGAGAGTATCGAGATCGAGTAGAGCCACAGAGTTCAAAGATTGTCGCAAGGAGAATATCGAAATTGGGCAAAGTCGCAGATCTCACGGAGTCCACCAATTGACCTTTAGAACCTTGGATGTCATGTTGCTAAAAAACCGAACGTTAATCCCTTCGGTACCATCAAGAATCCATAATTGCCAAGAGATCGCTTGCCTCACAATAGATGCAACGCAGCCCTACCCTCAACCCGAGCATCACCATGGCGGACACACAACCAAATTTGGGCTGACCTGTGACCACAGCCTGACGCGCTAAGGAGCCTCTATGACCCAGAAGATCACAATTGTCGAAAATATCCTTTCCGCCAATGACCAAATTGCTCAAAAGAACCGCGCCCTTCTCGATGCCGCTGGCGTTTTTGCCATTAACATCATGGCCTCTCCCGGCGCAGGCAAAACCACTTTCATCCTGAAAACCCTTGAAGCCCTACAGGGGCGCCTGCGCCTGGGCGTCATTGAGGGCGATGTGGCCTCCTCGATTGACGCAGAAAAGGCTGCTGCGGCCGGCATCCCCGCTGTGCAAATCAACACCGGCGGCGACTGTCATCTGGATGCCGTGATGGTAGCCAACGCCCTGCCTGCCCTACCGCTTACCGACCTTGACCTGCTGATCATCGAAAATATCGGTAACCTGATTTGCCCCGCCAGCTTCGCCCTTGGTTCGCATCTCAACCTGCTGATTGCCTCCATCCCCGAAGGCGATGACAAACCCTACAAATACCCCGGCATGTACCGCGGCGTACAGGCACTCATTATCAACAAAATTGACCTCCTGCCGTATGTCCCCTTCAACATGGACTACTTCCGCCAGGGCGTGGAAATCCTGAACCCCGGCCTGGTCACCTTCCCTGTCTCGGCCAAGACCGGCGAGGGAATGCAGGCCTGGGCCGACTGGCTGGTGGAGCGCGTCCAGACCTGGAAACAGGACCTCTCCCGCTAAACCTTTCACCTCTCACTTCTTTCTTCTCTCTCATCTATGCTCACCTGGCATCTCCACATCACCGGCGTTGTACAAGGAGTTGGGTTTCGCCCGTTCATCTACGGGCTGGCGGCCCGCTTCGGCTTGCGCGGCTGGGTCAACAACACCTCCGCCGGCGTGGAGGTCGAAGTCCAGGGCGAGGAAGAGACGCTCCGCGCTTTTGTGCAGGCCATCCGCCAGGAGAAACCGCCCCTGGCGCACATCGACTCGCTCGAAGTGACCGTCCTCGAGCGCACCGACCGGTTCACGGCCTTCGAAATCCGGGAATCGGCCGCCATCGAGGGCGCGTTCCAGCCTATCTCGCCGGATGTCGCTCTCTGCGCCGACTGCGAGCACGAACTCTTCGACCCCGCCGACCGGCGCTACCTCTATCCGTTCATCAATTGCACCAACTGCGGGCCGCGTTTCACCATCATCAAAGACCTGCCCTATGACCGCCCACAGACCACCATGAGCGCCTTTTCACTCTGCCCCGACTGCGGACGGGAGTACCACGACCCGATCGACCGCCGCTTCCACGCCCAACCGGTGGCTTGTCCGGTCTGTGGGCCACATGTCTGGCTGGAAGTCCCTGGACAGGGCATTCT
>JANWWB010000247.1 GCA_025056515.1 Anaerolineales bacterium | reverse complement strand
TTCGTCCCGGCAATCTGCAACTGCGCGCCTGGGTGTGTGGAGCTGTGCTTCTGGAGATTGCTTCCCAGGGAGCAGGAATTGCTTCAGAAGCCGGGTGGAGGCGAAGGTAGAGCAAACACGACTTAGCCCGAACTTAAGGATAGGCGATGATTTTTGAAAAAGTAGGTCTCTTAGGGTATTCTTTAGGTGTCAACGCCGAAGAAGAACGCCAAGGGCCTACGTGATATAAACACAGAGATATGGAACAAGACACAAAAGCGAAAATCGGGGGAGATGGAGGGGCGTTGTTATGTATTACGCCTTTTTGGACCTGGCCTTGTTCCGGACCTGCTGCCCGGCTGCTGCCCCCTGAGCGGACTCCACGTTGGGCTGGCCGCCTCCCATCCCATCGTGGCGGTGATCGCCTGCGAGATGCCCTTCATCAGCGCTGCGCTGCTCGAAACGGCGGCCCGCATCTTGGTGCGGGAAGGGGTGGATGTGATCATCCCGCGCTCCGATAGGGGACTGGAGCCAATGCACGCCGCCTACCGGCGCAAGACCTCCTTGTCGGTCATCGGCCAAGCCATCGAAGCTAAGTAGTTCAAGGTCATCAGCTGGTTTCCAGACGTGAAAGTCCGCGAGCTGGGGAAAGCGGACATGGATGCCCCCGACCCCTCCGACTGGCGTTTTGGAACATCAATACCCCTCAGGAACTTGAGGAAGTCGAGAAGATAGCACGCACTACCGCTTGTCCTTCTCAGCCTTCAAAGACTAACACCTGACAGCCAAAGACAGATGCCCTCCTACTCTCCCTTCCCTTGCCACAAGCGCATCCCGCTCGACAAGTCTTTCATCCGGCAAGCGCTTTTGAGAGCGCACTCATTACAGGTATCGTCGCATGGCTCATAAGAGCGCAAATACCCCGAGCGCTGTAAATGCTCAAGCATGACCGTCACCAGGTCGGGGGTCGTATTGAGACGTTTGGCCAGCACACTCACCTCGAGCGTGCCGCCGCCACGGATCTCGGCGAGAAGTTGTTCGAGCATGTTCCTCCTTCTTGGCAATTCGATCTACATTTACGACACAGCGGTCGGATTGACAATCCGACCTACATCCCGACCCAGCGTGCCAGATGGTACACGGCCGCGCCGCCGAGGAACGAGAGCACCAGGAAGAGCGCCAGGCTGACGGCTACCCAGCGCCAGGAACCGGCCTCCTGCTTGATCACGGCGACCGTCGCCAGGCAGGGGATGAAGAGCATCGTCACGGTCAGGAACGATAGCGCTGCGGCGGGCGAGTAAGCAGCCGTCAGCAGGTCGGTCAGCCCTGCTTCGGGTGAGACGCCGAATAAGATACCCAAGGTAGCGATCGCGTTTTCCTTGGCCGGAAAACTGGTCAGCAGGGCCACCGTCAGCCGCCAGTCGAAGCCCATCCAGCGACCAAGCGGTCCAATCAAGTGGCCGAAGCGCGCCAGATAACTAGTGTTCAGGTCTCCATTCGGCAGGTAAGAGAGCAACCAAACGAGCACCGCCATCAGTAGGATGGCCGTCCCGGCCTTCTTGACAAAAGCCAGCGAGCGCTGCCAGACCAGCAGGCCGATGGTGCGCAGGTTGGGGAGGTGGTAGAGCGGCATTTCCATGATAAAGGCCGAGCGCTGTCCCTTGAAAAGAAGACGGTTGAGCAAGGTCCCACTCAGGACGAGCGCCAGCAGCGAGAACAGCACCAGTCCCCAGGTCACCCAGACGGCATTCGTGCCGAAAAAGGCCGGGGCGATGAAGGCCACCACCGCCATGCGCGCTGTGCAGGGGACGAGCGGGGCGATGAGAATCGTCAGCAGGCGCGCCGGCCAGGAGTCGATGACTCGCGTCCCCATCACCGCCGGGACGTTGCAACCGAATCCCAGGAAGAGTGGCAGGAACGACTTGCCGTGCAAGCCCATCAAGTGCATGAGGTTGTCCATCACGTAGGCGGCGCGCGCCATATAACCCACGTCTTCCAGCAAGGCGAAAGCAGCGAAGAAGATAACCAGGACGGGCAGGAAGGTCAGTACCGAGCCGACCCCGCCGATGAGACCATCCACAATCAAGCCTTGAATCCAAAACGGCGCTCCTGCAAGCGCTTCGCTGGCCCAACCGGCCAACATCCCAACCACTGCGCGTTCGAGCCAGTCCTGAAGCGGCGTGCCGACCGTGAAGGTCAACCAGAAAACCAGGCCGAGAATGCCAGCCAGGAGCAGCAGCCCCCATAGCGGATGTGCTGCCCAGCGATCAAGGCGCTCGGTCAGACCGATTTGGCCGACTCGCGGCCGGGTGATAGCGGCACGCACCATTCGCCCAATCCATTCGTAGCGCCCCGAAGCAACCGCCAAAAAGGCATCGTCGTGAGCGCGTAAAATCTCATGAACTCGCTCCCATTTCTCGGCCGGCAACGTCTCACGTATCATATGTGTCACTTCGGAATCGCCCTCGAGCAATTTCAAGGCAACCCAATCGGCCGGATAAGGGTGAGCAAGATAACTGGAAATCAACGTTTGAATCTCGGACAAGACACGCGCATGGTCCGGACGGATTTCGGGCGGACGCGGCGTAGGGATGCGTTTGCCAGCCAAGACCTCTTCGACCACATCCAGTAGATCGCGCACGCCCCAGGCTTTAGCTGCCACCATCGGCACCACCGGAACACCCAGCGCCGCCTCAAGCACATGAGGTTCGATGCGGATTCCCTCGCGCTCGGCTACATCCATCATATTTAGCCCAATGACCAGCGGCGTGCCCAAGGCTAAGAGCTCCGCCACCAAATACAGGCTACGCTCTAAATGCGCGGCGCTGACCACGGCGATCACCAGGTCGGGCTTTTCCAGCAAGATAAATTCCCGTGCAATAATCTCTTCTGGAGAGTTGGCTGTCAAGCTATACGCCCCAGGCAAATCTACAATCCGAACAAGACGACCCTTCAGGTCAAAGCGCCCTTCGCGCCGTTCTACCGTCTTGCCCGGCCAGTTGCCGACATGCTGATTGAGACCGGTCAAGAGATTGAAGAGCGTGGATTTGCCCATGTTGGGCTGACCGGCCAGGGCGATGAGGGCACTCCCGCCCTTGGACCCAACTTGAGGCGGAGCTAAGGGAGGAAGCTCATGAAATTTGGTCATCGTCTTGCTCGCTCCGTTCCACCAAAATTTTCGCCGCTTCACCACGTCCAAGCGCTACGCGTGTCCCGCGCACTGTGACAATCAAAGGACCACGCCCGTAATTCTGGACAATTTCCACCGCAACCCCTGGAGTAAACCCCAGCGAGGCCAGCCGATTCTCAATCACTCGACCAGCATGAAAAGAGTGCACCCAAGCGCGCTCCCCCGGAGGAACTTCGGAAAGCGGGACAACCAATCTTGTTGAAGCAATCATACCGACCTTGGCTCCAAAACGAATCCGAAGAATCGTTCACAGCGAGTGTTCAGGCTGTAGCTGTTTGCATACGTGGCCGATCCTCCCTCCATAAAGCAAAGGCTACCAAAGCCACATACAAGGAATAAGCCAAGACTTCAGTGAGAGATGGATTGCCATTATAGCCGAAAAGCGCTTTGAGTATTTCCCCGACAAACGAGGTCTCATCGAGGAGATGGTTAATATCCCAGACATGCTCGATAAGCGGTGGAATTACCCCTGCTTCATTGAACTCATGCACACCATGCGCCACCAAACCAGCGGCAAAGAGTAAAAGCAAGAAACTGGTCACTTGGAAGAAGAGACGCAAATTCAAACGGACCGTTGCGGCAAACAACAACCATCCCAAGGCAACAGCAAAGGCCAAACCGAGGAAAGCGCCCAACAGGATAAGACCATCTTGCAAGGCCATGGCCGTTGCTGTCAGGAAAAGCGCTAACTCGACGCCCTCACGCACCACAGCCAGGAAAGCCAAGCCAAAGAGTGCCTGTCGGCTGGCTCCCGAAGAGACTGCCTGACGAACCCCTTGTTCTAATTCGGAACGCAGGTGACGGGCATGTCGATTCATCCAGAAAATCACCCAGGTAAGAATACCTGCGGCCAGCAACATTGTTACACCTTCAAAGAGTTCTTCCGCCCGGCCTTCGAGTGAAATGCCCAACACAGCCAATACACCTGCTGTCAGCAAACTAACCAATACAGCGACAAAAGTCCCAAACCAGACCGAGGGACGTAGGTCAAGACGATTGATTTTGCGCAAGGCGCCCAGAAGGATACCGATAATCAGTGCGGCTTCTAGGCCTTCACGTAACGAAAGCAAGAATGCAGGGAACACAAAAACCTCCGTAATGTTGAGATGGAATATAAGTTGAACTTTTAGCGGACCAATACAGCGGCGGCCCTTCGCGTTTGACATGCCCTGCCCAAGGATGTGTCAACATAAACCTCGTGAGAGAAGTCCCCAAGAGCACCGAGCGCTGTGGTAAACTTGAAAGGCAAGCGCACTCTGCACGGTTGACGCTGCGGGCATTATTATACGCTAATTTACTAGATTAGTATAATAAAAACTAAAAAATTATTCAATGACACACATCCTTTTTTCCTCAGACACTCCTCTTCCGGTGAGCGAAACTGTTCAAGACTACCTTCTCTTGATTTACGTCATGGAACGGGATGGCGAGCCGGTTATCGGAGCACGTTTGGCAGAA
>JANWWB010000154.1 GCA_025056515.1 Anaerolineales bacterium | reverse complement strand
CCCAAGGGGCCACATCTTACTCAAACAGGTTGGGAGGCAGCACGCGTGGTCATGCGTCGGCATATGTTGATGGAATGGCTGATGCTCGAAACCTTGCCCTGGTCCAAACTACATGCCGAAGCGCACCACCTCGAACACGCCATTTCCTCATTGACTGAAAACGCCCTGCTCGAACGGCTTGGTCATCCGCAGACCTGTCCGCACGGCAATCCGCTCCCCGGCTGTGAAGAGGCGGTCGCTTCCTGGATTCCCCTCACGCGCGTCCCCGTGGGAGAGACGGTCACGTTGCGTCGCATCCACGAACTGGGCGAAGAAAATCCCGAGTTACTGGCCTTCCTGGAACGTAATCATCTCCTCCCTGGCGCTTCCTTGCGCGTACGTGAAGTCTTGCCTTTCAATCAGACCATCACCGTTGAAGTTGGGGGACAGCTCGTCACGCTTGGCAACGTTGTGGCAAAATATCTCTTTGTAGAGACAAAAGAAAACTGCTAACCGTCGTCCGAGAAGATTATGACAGACTTTCGTTCCGGTTTCATCACCATCTTAGGAAAGCCAAACGTAGGCAAATCTACCCTGATGAACGTCTTGCTTGGGCACAAGATTGCCGCCGTCTCGCCCCGTCCGCAAACGACTCGGCGTCGTCAACTTGGCATTCTGACGACCGAAAAGGCTCAGCTGATTTTCGTGGACACCCCTGGTATCCATAAACCGTTGCACAAGCTTGGGGAATTTCTCAACCAAGAAGCCGAGGAAGCTTTGGAAGAAGTGGATGTTGTCCTATTTCTTGTTGATGCCAGCCAGCCGCCTGATGACGAAGACCGACGCGTAGCGGCCCTTTTAGGTCATCTCAAGCACCCTCCTTCCTATCTGATTGGTCTGAACAAAATTGACCTAGTTTCTGGAGAAGATCTCGAAGCGCGCCAGACACTCTACCGATCTCTTCTACCTGAGGCGCCGCTCCTGGCCTTTTCTGCGGTCTCCGGCCAGGGCTTGGATAGATTGCTCCAAGCCTTAGCAGAACGTCTGCCTATCGCACCACCACAATACCCTGAAGATCAACTGACCGATCTCTATGAGCGCGAAATCGCCGCTGACCTGATTCGCGAAGCGGCCCTCCTGTTGTTGCGCGATGAAGTGCCGCATGCCATCGCCGTCCGCATTGACGAGTTCAAAGAGCGAAGCGATAGTCTGGCATACATTCGAGCCACCCTGTTCGTTGAGCGAGAATCGCAAAAAGCGATCGTCATCGGACAAGATGGGCAGATGCTCAAAAAAATCGGCATACATGCTCGTCAGGAAATCGAAGCGATGAGTGGACGCAAAGTCTATCTCGAACTGCGCGTCAAGGTGGAAAAGAACTGGCGTGAACGAGAAGACATCCTGCGACGCTTTGGCTACAAACTCAAACGGAGGTAACGGAACATGAACCCTATCTGGCTCGTTGTGCTAGGAATGGCCGCTCTAGATTGGATTGCCGTTGGGCGAGGCTGGCGGAAAATCGAATACTTTGCCAAACCGATGACCTTAGCTCTCTTGTTGGCTATATTCGTCCTAGAGGGGAAATTAGCCAACGGACCGCTTATCTCGTTCGGGCTGGGATTCCTGCTTTCCTTGCTGGGAGATATCTTCTTGATGCTGACAGACCGATGGTTTCTGGCTGGGTTAGCTGCCTTCCTCCTAGCCCATCTAGCGTACATCGTTGGCTTCAACTTGCCTATCCCCCAAGTCGACCCGTGCTGGTCCTCGGTGATTGCCCTTACCTTGGCGTTTAGCGCCGGGCGTATCCTGCAACGGATTTTAATCGGGTTGCGAGTCCAGGGACTGGAACGCTTGACCGCGCCGGTTGTGCTTTACGGCGCAGTTATCACCTTTATGCTACTTTCAGCGCTACTGACTTTCTTTCGCCCGGAATGGAGTGTATCTGCCTCTCTGTTAGCCTTTGTGGGAGCCCTCCTATTCTATATCTCGGACATCATCTTGGCATGGAACAAATTTGTCGCTCCTGTGCGTCATGGCCGCCTTTGGAATATCATGACCTATCATCTAGGGCAAACGGCGCTAGCACTGGCAGCAGTTTTGCAATTTGCACGATAAATATCGATTGACCATCCAAACGCTTGATGATTGCTTCAACCCATACTGATCTTTTCCCGTGTCCTCTCCTGCGCGCTGCACAGCCCTGCTTGTTCATGGTAGCCAAGGATGTCTCTTGTGCACATCTTCTTGACAGTCTGGACTAGCAAGATGCGCCTCAGGTTCATCTAACATCAACACCACTTTCATCCTATCTACTTCATCTACGTCCTCAGCGGATTCTCTTGACAAGGAGACAACATGGCTTTGTGGAAACTAATTTCTTGGAACGTGAACGGCATTCGCGCCGCTGAAAAGAAGGGCTTCCTTGACTGGCTTGCTTCCAGCGATGCAGATGTAGTCGCTGTGCAAGAGACCAAGGCGCATCCATCTCAACTCTCCGCTACGTTGCTTCAACCACCCGGTTATCAATCTGCCTGGAGTGCCGCCGAGCGCAAAGGCTATAGCGGCGTAGGGACGTACACCCGTCGCTCTGCGCTTCAAATCCGAGAAGGTCTTGGTGATCCTCGCTTTGATCACGAGGGACGCGTTCTCATCCATGAGTTTGAGCCGTTCGTCTTTTTCAACATCTATTTTCCTAACGGCGGACGCGGTCCGCAGTGGGTGGCTCACAAACTGGCTTTCTACAAAAAATTTCTAGAGGTAGCCCGGGAATACATGCGCGTTGGTCGTCCGCTTGTCGTTGCAGGCGATTTCAACACCGCTTATGCTGAAATCGACCTAGCACGTCCCAAAGAAAACAGCAACACCAGCGGCTTTCTACCCGAAGAACGCCAAGGATTGGGTGAGTTCTTTAGCGCCGGTCTGATTGATACCTTCCGTCTCTTGCATCCTGACACAGTGAAATACACATGGTGGGACATGGTTACTCGCGCACGCGAGCGCAACGTTGGATGGCGAATTGACTACTTTATGGTTTCGCCCGACTTGAAAGACTGTATCCGTGCTGCCGACATTCATGATGATGTGATCGGTTCAGACCACTGTCCGATCAGCCTGGTGCTGGAGGTATGAGCACCTGCGCAAACCTGCTAGGGGCGCGGGGCTTTCTTGAAGTTTTGTCCGGCATGTGATTGCGAGGGTTGAGTAGCCCGCTAGGGGCGTATCGAAACCTGAAGCAATCCCCCAATCTTGCCTGGAGATCGCTTTGATCAACCTCCCTGCGGTTGGAACGCCGTCTCGCAATGACACAAACAGGAAAGATCGACTTTAAGAAAGCTCTGGCTGGGGGCCAAAAAACGGTTGACATTCCCGTCCACATCGGGTATCCTATGCGCCGTCCGGGTGGGTCCGGCGCGGCGGAGGCTTCCGAACCCCGTCAGGTCCGAGAGGAAGCAGCGGTAAGGAAGAGACTTCGGGTGCCGCCGGGTTGCCTGCCCGGATATTGTTTTTCTCTCCTGCCTGTGGCAAAATACCCATATATGCAGCGCAGTCTAAAGTTCTTGCTGTTCCTAGCTTTGGGGTTAAGCCTGGGCTTGCTCTATGGCTGGGTCATTGACCCGGTACGCTATGTGGATATCAGTCCGGACTTCTTGCGCGCCGATTATCGCGCCGATTACGTTCTGATGATCGCAGAAATCTATGCCGTGGAGCACAACCTGCAAGCAGCAGCAGGCCTGTTGAGCTTGCTGGCCCCTCAAACCCCCCCTGCCGAAATCGCTGCCCAGGCGCTCGAGTACGCCCGCAGCGTTGGTTACGACCCACGCGATTTGCTCCTGCTCGAAGCTCTGGTCGGGTCGCTGCGGGTCCACTCCGGAGGTTTGCCATGAAGCAGGACCCTCGACAACGTTACTTCACCACCACACCCGACCGCAGCCGTCTTCTCTCTCTACGTTTGGAACCCTGGCTAGGTCTGCTCCTCGGCTTTGCATGCGGGTTATGGGTTGCCTGGGTCCTGGCGCCACGCGCTCAGGTCGATTCCACCCCTGCCGCCCTGCGCACCGATTATCGTGACCGGTACCGCCTCCTCATCGCTTCTGCCTACGCAGCCACCGGCGACTTGGGACGCGCTCGCGTCCGACTGGCCCTGCTCCAAGACCCGGACCCGATACAGGCACTGCTCGATCAATCGCGCCGCGCCGCTGAGGGCGGCCAATCGGCACGCGAGGTGTTCTTGCTGGCCGCCTTGGCCGAAGCGCTCCAACAGCCGCCTACCCCAGAGACTCTGACCTCCTCCCCTACACCATCTCCGCTTCCGACACTGACCACGTTTCGTCTGGTCGTCCAAGCGCTCGTTTGCGAACCAACACTTCCGGCCGGACTTACGCAAATCGAAACACGAAACGCTGCCGGACAGCCATTGCCGGGCGTTCCCATCCTGGTCCGCAGTGCCATCGGAGAACAGCGCCTGGTGACCGGCCTAAAGCCCGAACGCGGGTTGGGGTATGCCGATCTCCTCTTGCAAGCCGGGGTCACTTATTATATCCAAGCAGGTGAAGGAGGAGAGAGCGCAATGCTGGCCTTACCTTCTTGTACCGCCCAAGACGGCTCGACCTATCCCGGAGGCTATTTGCTGATCTTCGAACAACCATAGGTCCCGAGTAAGAATTCGGACCTGTGGTCAAACCGGCTAGCGTTTGACGGCAAATACTCCATAATGGCCGTCTTGATACAACCGCTCCAAGTCCGGGCAGAGGGTTGAAAACTCAGAGGGTAGAACGACATGTGTGACCCCCTGGACGATTAACTCTTGCAACCAAACACAATCTGCTGTGTCATAAAAACGGCGAGCATTCAGAAAACGACTATACCACTCGATAACATCTTCATCTCGATACGGGATTGCATAAAAATCGCCATAGACCGGCGCGCCAGTATGGAGGCGAAAATCGTACATTTTAGGCGGAATCAGATAGACCTGGCCAGGCTGACGCACCCGGGCGACAAATTGCTGCATCGGCCAAGCAGGAGAACGCTGAGGGCAGTCCCAATCCAAGGCCATACGCACCCCTCCCAAAGCGACAAGGACAACGATAACACCTAGCGAACCAGCAAGCAAAGTGCGTTGTGACAAGAGATGGCTTTCCGACAGCCGGCGCGCCGCCCATCCTGCTAAGAGCGCCGTTCCAACCGGGACCAACCAAGTCGAAAGTCGCCACGGAAACAACAACGCCAGAAAGGCATTTCCAGTCACCCCCTGCAAGCAAGTGAGCATCAACGCCAGGGAGAACGGTACACCCAAGAACATCGCCAAGCGTTGACCC
>JANWWB010000078.1 GCA_025056515.1 Anaerolineales bacterium | reverse complement strand
GATATGCTGTTAGAAGGTCAGTTGAAGACAAAGTGGAAGGCTGGGGTAGATGTTTCACGAGTGTGGCTGGCGGTGGAGATATCGGGCGTGGTGGATGCCGGGGATGTTCAGCGCGCCTGGGAACGGGCTGAGTTGTTGCGATGGGCAGGTTTTCTGGCGCTCCCGGTGGCAGCCGGGCGTCGCTGGACAGAGGGCGCACAGCGAGAAGCGGTGGAGAAGGGGGTAGTCTTGCAAATGGATGGACAAGTAGAGTTTGTTGAGGAAGCACTGGCAATCGTAAAAGGAGCGGCTAAAGCTGAGTAGGTGAGATGGCAAGCGTCGGCTACTGAAACGGCTCGAACCTGGCCGTGAAGTGCCGAAGGAGTTCTGGGGCATACGTCAATCGGTAGCCGCGGACACTCTCGGCGCGTTTTTTGATGCGCCCTGCACATTCTGCTACGTAGTCGAGATGGCTTTGCGTGTAAGTTCGGCGGGGAATAGCCAAGCGTACCAGCTCTAGCTTGGGGAAAATCATCTCGCCTGTATCGGGATCCGGGTAAGCGAACATCACGGAACCGATTTCCACACCGCGGATACCGCCTTCGCGATACAGTTCAACCGTCAAAGCTTGACCGGGAAACTCGTGCTGGGGGATATGGGGCAAGACGGCGCGTGCATCCAAATAGACGGCGTGTCCGCCTGGCGGTTGGATGGTGGGGATGCCGTTCTGGTTCAGACGTTCGGCTAGATAAGCGGTTTGTGCCAGACGATAGGCCAGGTAATTCTCATCCAAGCCCTCGTAGAGGCCGACTGCGAGGGCATCGAGGTCGCGTCCAGCTAGGCCACCGTAGGTTGGAAATCCCTCGCGCAGGATGAGTTCGTTCCTGACTTGTTGGTAGAGGTTTTCATCGTTCATGCAAAGCAGACCACCGATGTTGACGATGGCATCTTTTTTAGCAGACATGGTCATCCCGTCAGCCAGAGCAAACATCTCTCGGGCAATCTCAAGGACGGATTTATGCTCGTAGCCCGGTTCGCGTAGCTTGATGAAGTAGCAGTTTTCGGCGTAGCGGGCGGCATCGATGAAGAAAGGAATCCCGTAGGCGTGATAGGTTTCGGCGACGGCGCGCAAGTTTTCCATCGAAACCGGTTGTCCGCCCCCGGCGTTGTTGGTGACGGTCATCATACCAAAGGGTATTTTTTCAACCCCGACCTTTTCGATGAACGCCTGCAGCTTGTGAATGTCCATGTTGCCCTTGAACGGATGCGGATTGGTTGGATCGAAAGCTTCGTCAATCACCAAGTTCGTTGGGCGACCGCCGCGTGCGCGGATGTTGGCATCGGTGGTGTCAAAATGCATGTTCGAAGGAACATACGTCCCCGGTCTGACCAGGCAAGCGGCGAGGATGTTTTCAGCAGCGCGTCCTTGATGGGTGGGAACAAAATATTTGAAGCCGAAAATATCTTCAACAGCGGCTTTGAGCCGATGGTAGGAGCGCGCTCCGGCATAGGACTCGTCCCCGCGCATAAGCGCAGCCCATTGGTCATGACTCATGGCACCTGTGCCAGAGTCGGTCAATAGGTCAATGAAGATATCTTCGGCCTTGAGAGCGAAAAGGTTATAGCCCGCTTCTTTGAGAGCCGCCTCGCGCGCTTCTGGGGCGATAAGCCGGATCGGTTCGACAACTTTGATGCGAAAGGGTTCGGGAGGATGGGACATGAGATCTCCTCTAGATATGGTGGCAGGAATTTTGCAGTTAAGTTAGAAATCACGTCGCGATTCTACAAAATTGCTTCTCGAGCAATCATAGCGAATTCATCGCAAAGTCCTTGGCGCACCCTTGGGCAGAGGGAATCTTTGGACTGGCCGTTGGCTATGAGTTCGGATAACCTGCTTGAGACGTCCATGATGGCGGCTTTTTACAAATGCTCTGTTGCAAAGATTTGGAAAACTCAGAATGCATGCGTCGTTATGATCCTTGGAAGGCGGCAAGGCCCTGGCCCAGTGCCAGACTACGAAGTCCTCCGAATGATCTGGGAGACTGCTTCGGCGGCTGCGCCGCCTCGC
>JANWWB010000005.1 GCA_025056515.1 Anaerolineales bacterium | reverse complement strand
AATCGGAGCATAGTTCAAGATAGCCCGAATGCCCGCTTCCACCAAGCGGTCGGTCACCTCTTGGGCTACCGAGGCGGGGACACACAACATAGCTATCTTCAACCCAGCATTCCGTAAGAGTTCGACCATGTGGGCAGCATCAAGAATGGTGAATTCTCCCACCTGTTTGCCGATCTTTTGGGGGTCATTATCAAAAACCATCGCTACGCGAAAGCCACGATTCTTAAAACCCTGATAGCGCGCAAGTGCGTGTCCTACATCACCCATGCCGATAATAGCAACATCCCAAACACGATCAACCTGGAGAATCTCTCTCAATTTTTGGATGAGAAAATCAATCGGGTAGCCGGTTCCTTGCTTGCCAAATTCGCCAAATTGAGATAGATCTTTACGAATTTGAGCCGCTGAAATCCCCAAACGTTCCCCGATTTCCTTGGAGGAAGCGGTCATTTTCCCTTCCTCCTTCATATATTCTAGCGTACGCAGATAAATCGGTAACCGGCTGATGATGATGTCGGGAATATCTTTTTGTTGGTTCATCCTTCACACCTAAGTATGTTGAAGAAATAGAGTGGTTTGTGCAGCAAAGGCTGCCAATCCTCATGGTTCAGGGGAAGACTATGCTCGTCGATTACTCCACAAACCAAGTCCCAACAACGCTAAGGCAGGTACAGTGAGAAAACCAGCATTGACAACCGCCAGCCAGGCAACCGCAGCCGCAAGAATTCCCACAATCAGTGAGAGCAACAACCAGAGATTCTTCCGTTTGCGATAGTCCCAAAACGCCACTCCAGCAATCCCAAGGTCTAGCAGTGTAATGACAATGGAGATGCCCGCATTTTCCATAAGATACTCTCCTTGCAAAGACTAATCGAGTGACGATTCCCAAATTTTGAACAGACCGGCTATCACCCAAGGAAAAATCGCCATCATACCGATCAAGCTGATAGCCGAATTATACTTCAAGAAGATCAGAATAGAACTCAGGCCGGTAATCAAGTAAGCGACTACGGCAAGCCAATCGAATCGGGAAGGCCCAAGTGTATCCCCTCTCATCAACCAGCCATAGCAACCGACCGAAACAAACGTAGTGAGCCACCAGCCGAAGAAATTCTGAAGCGGGATGCCGAAATACGCCCCTCCCTCTTCCCAAATCCAATGGCGACTGGCGACCATCATCGGGTCCATCACCAGGTCCCACGCCGTCATGACCAGCCCTGCCACTGCAGCGACCGTCAACGTTCGCCCAACGCCCGACCAAGCCGAAGGTGTCAGCCGGTCTGCGATAACCAACGAAGCGTACATCATCATATACCAGGCCACCGGAATCAGATAGGGCACCAAGCCCAAAAAGCGGGGGCCAAGTTTATCGGTATAGTGATAGCGTCCATAAATCAGCCCGGTCGCTACGCCAATCGACTCAAAGGTCAAGCTGACGATGAAAACAATCGCCAAAAAGACGAGCGCCGCTTTCCAACCCCGACGTTGTACCGCGTGACTAAGGGCAAAGGCGAAGCCGGTCAGCGTGCTCAGCGGTGTGACAAAGGCAGGCGGATGTTGCCCGGCCAGAG
Source organism: Anaerolineales bacterium (assembly GCA_025056515.1). GTDB lineage: Bacteria > Chloroflexota > Anaerolineae > Anaerolineales > Villigracilaceae > UBA877. Next base: position 2,835 of record JANWWB010000005.1, on the reverse strand, counting down.
CATAGCCAACGGCCAGAGCAGTCAAAAGAAAGTACAAGGACAAGAGAAAGAGAGGAAGCATTCGCATCATGCTCCCGTTCTTACAAAAGAAGCTCACGCAGGCCAAAGGCAGATAAATTATACCCAGAAGTTTGCCGGTTACACGAGGTAGCCCAAAAGAGCTAGGCCTGCGGGCTGCAGAATCATACTCTAGGGTAACTCCTCACTCACAAAAATCGGGTATACTACCGGCGCGCTATGAACCACATTCGCAACTTCTGCATCATCGCTCATGTAGACCATGGCAAGTCCACGCTGGCCGATCGCTTACTCCATCTCACCGGCGCCGTCCCGGAGCGCGATACGACCGAGCAGATTCTCGATTCGATGGACCTCGAGCGCGAGAAAGGCGTCACCATCAAGGCCTCAGCGGTACGGATGAATTATCTTGCGCCTGATGGGCAGACCTATGAACTCAATCTCATCGACACACCGGGCCATGTGGATTTCGGCTACGAGGTCAGCCGCGCCTTGGCTGCCTGCGAAGGCGCCATCCTGGTGGTCGACGCCACCCAGGGCATCGAAGCACAGACCCTAGCAAACCTCTACCAAGCGCTCGAGGCTGACTTGACCATCCTACCGGTCATCAACAAAATCGACCTCCCCACAGCGCGTCCGGACGAAGTTGCTGAGGACATCTCCAGCTTGCTTGGTGTTGCTCCCGAGTCGATTTTGCGCATCTCGGCCAAGGAAGGGACCAACGTCGAAGCCGTCCTGCAAGCTATCATCGAACAATTCCCGCCACCCAAAGGCGATCCTGAAGCGCCCTTGCGTGCCTTGGTCTTCGATTCGCACTACGATTCGTATAAAGGTGTTGTGACTTATGTGCGCGTGATGGATGGTCGGTTAAGCGTCAACGATGATATCCGCATGATGTCCACGGGTGTAGCGGTCAAGCCGGTCGAAGTGGGGGTTTTCACCCCAACGATGAAGCCGGTCGAGGCGCTCTCCGCCGGCGAGGTTGGTTACATAGCAACCGGTTTGAAGAGCGTCCACGATGCCCGCGTGGGCGATACCATCACCAACGCTCTCCGCCCTGCCGCCGAACCCCTGCCCGGTTACCGCCATCCCAAGCCAATGGTCTTCGCCGGAATCTATCCCTCCGAGGCCGATGATTACCCCGACTTGCGCGAAGCGCTCGAAAAATTGCAACTCAACGACGCTTCCCTCACCTTTGAGCCGGAAACCTCTCAAGCACTCGGCTATGGTTTTCGCGCCGGTTTTCTCGGCCTGTTCCACATGGAAATCATCCAGGAGCGCATTGAGCGTGAGTACGACCTAGATGTCGTCTTTACTGCCCCCACTGTCGCCTACGAAGTGCTTCTGCGAGACGGCACCACCCGCATCGTGGACACCCCCGCCGACTTGCCCGACGAGGGCGAAATCGAGGAAATCCGCGAGCCGTGGATGAACATCGAAATCATCTCGCCGACCGAGTTCTACGGCCCTATCATGGACCTGGTCACCAAACGACGCGGCATTTTCAAAGGATCACAGTATCCAGCTCCTCATCGCGTTCAACTAAATTTCGAAATCCCCCTCTCCGAAATTATCGTGGATTTCTTCGACGAATTAAAAAGCCGCACGCGCGGCTATGCTTCAATGGACTACCAATTCCTTGAATACCGACCGGAAAAATTGCAAAAATTGGAGATTCTGGTCAACGGTGAACCCGTGGACGCCCTGGCGACCATCGTCCACAGCAAGGACGCCTATCACAAAGGCCAACGAATGATCACCAAACTCAAAGAGCTTATCCCTCGCCAGCTGTTCGAAGTCGCCATCCAGGCAGCCTCGGGCGGACGGATTATCAGCCGCGCCAATGTCAAGCCGCTGCGTAAAGACGTCCTCGCCAAGTGCTATGGCGGTGACATCACTCGCAAAAAGAAATTGCTCGAAAAGCAGAAGAAAGGCAAGAAGCGCATGAAGATGATTGGCAACGTGGAAATCCCCCAAGAGGCATTTATGGCTGTCCTGCGGCTGGAAGAGGAGTAGCCACAGATTACCCAGATTTCACAGATGAGGCCACAGATTACACAGATTGACAAAAAAATCGCTAGGGACTAAGGGAAACCTTACGACTGAGCATTTGCGCAGTAAAAGGACACGCAATGGCAGGCAAGCCAGAGAAGGATTAAGCGATCAAAAATCCAGTTGTCATTCGAAACGGTCTATCTGGCCAGAAGGGATCATTCGTGTTGACTCAACGCCTATCACACCTCTGGAACTCCACCCGACGTTGGTTGCCCGGCTTGCTGATTAGCCTGGCCTTCATTGTGCTCTTTCTCACCTTCATAGATGTGGACGAGCTGGTCGCCGCGCTGCGTAAGGCCGACATACGCTTTTTGCTAGCAGGCTCGGCCGTCTCGGTTGGCTGGCTGCTGGCACGCGGTCTGGTCTGGCAGACGTTACTTCGCCGACGCACTTCTTTCCGCACTGCTTTTCTAACCATCTGCGAAGGCTATCTGCTTAATAACTTCTTCCCTTTCCGCCTGGGGGAGGTCGGACGGGCTTTTCTCATCAGCCGCAAAAGCCCGGTGAAGTTCATGGAAGCCTTTTCGACCATTCTCATCGAGCGCGTCCTCGATCTGACATACTCGGCAGGTATCCTCCTCCTGGGAGTGACGTTTTTTGTTCAAGCCACCGGAGCTAACCGGGTTGGTTGGCTCGTCAGCGGGGTCATGCTCCTAGGGCTTTTGGGCCTCTATCTGCTCGCACGCCACCAAACCTGGGCGCTGGAACGCTTTCGGCAATGGACTGCTCACCGACCACACCTGCAACAACGCGGGGAGCGCT
>JANWWB010000390.1 GCA_025056515.1 Anaerolineales bacterium | reverse complement strand
GAAGCAGGTTTATTGAGAGGCGCTTATCACTACTTGGATTACTCGCAACCCGGTGCTGACCAGGCTGATTACTTTGCCAGTTTACTTCAATCTGACCCAGGAGAACTTCCTCCGGTTGTTGATTACGAACAAACGCGCAGCGATAACAACCCAGCCATCGCTCTACAATTTTTGAAGGCTTTTCTCAACCGTCTCAAAGAGCGCCAAGAGCTTTTTCAGGACTCTCGCTATAAAGTGCCGATGATTTATACAGCGCCGTACTTTTGGTCTCTCTATGGCGACCAGACCGACCGTGAGTACTGGTTGCAATTTCCTTTGTGGTTGGCACATTGGACGACTGCAAGCGCCCCTCAGGTTCCCGCACCTTGGCCAATGTGGACATTCTGGCAATTCACCTCGAAAGGACCAGGAGAAGTCTTTGGGGCAGAGAGCTTGGCGATTGACATGAACCGTTACAACGGCACCCTCAAAGAGTTACTGGAGTTTGCCGGCTTGCGAGAGCCTTCTGGAACGCTTGTGGAGGTATGCGAGGGCCTCGAGAGACGTCTTGATGCAGTGGAACAGAAAACGGAAGAATTGTTTGCTATCGGTCAGGTTGATGTGGTGGAAGAATTATCCGGCCTGAAGAACGCTTTTTCGTCTTTTGTGGAGACGCAAACAGCGCTGCACAATGAGATTGCGCAAAGATTATCCTCCCTGGAATACCGGCTCTCCTCTGGCTCATCTGGCAACTTTTCGAATGATACCCCTCCCAGCTCGAATGGGAATGACCGTTATGCGCGCTGTAATGTCGGTGCGCTCAACGTCAGAAGCGGTCCGGGGACGTCCTACAAGATTGTGACCACCCTTCGCCTGGGTCAGCGTGTGAAGGTCTTGAATCGACAAAACGGCTGGGCGCAGTTGGAGCAGCCGGCCGGTTGGGTGTATGAAGGATATCTCTCCTATGAGCAGAACAATCCTGCTCCCCCTTCGGGCAATTCCTCGGTTTATGGAATATGCAATACCGGCCGTTTGAACGTTCGGAGCGGGCCGGGGACATCACATCCAATCGTGGGAAGCTTAACGTATGGGCAGCGAGTCAAGATTTTGGAGAGACGCAATGGTTGGGCTCGCCTTGAATCGCCTGCCGGCTGGTGTTACGAAGGATACTTGAGCTTCTAAACTTTGCTTTTCCTATCAGGGTGTTTATGGCCGTCTATGAATATCTCACCGCTCGAGATTTTGACCACGCATGGCTGAATTTTGAACTAGACTTGCCACTTCCCCCGGGCAAGAACGGTCAACCCAATCCTTTTTATGTAAACCGGCCGGGAAATCCTGCTCGAATCTTACTGGACGCCGTTTTGGCCCCGTTTTATAGGCCGCCGAAACTCTATTTCTCAGGTCATCGCGGCTGTGGAAAGACGACTGAGATGCTTCACCTCCTCTCTCACCGTGAAGTGTATCGGAAGTACTGGCCGATCCATTTCAGCATCCGAGAAGAAACAGATATTGTCGATTTGGACTTTCGGGATGTGCTCTTGGCCATTGGAAGCCGAATGTATCGCGCCTATACCGAGATGGGTGGGGAAATCCCCTCTCATCTTCAACAGGAGCTAAGCAAGTGGAAAGGCAAGGTGGAACAGGAAATTCGTACTGTCTTAAACGGCGCCTCTTCATATGAACTCGGTTCTTCGATTGATGCTTTCTTCATTAACGCTGGGCTGAAGATGAAGCTAGAACCGCGTATGCGCGTTGAACTGCGCCAGGTGTTTGAAAAGGACTTATCGGGCCTGATTGACGTCATTAATGCCATCTCCCGCGCCATTCAGAAACGAGAAAAGCGTATGCCGCTGTTATTGATAGACGATATGGATAAACCGTCTTTTGAGCAGGCCCTGTCGATCTTTCACGATAGGCGTGAGATCATGGCTCAACCCGAGTGCGCCATCATTTACACGGTGTCAACAGCCCTCTTCTACAGCAAAGAGTTCAATGCCATTCGCGATCATGCGTTTTTCCTGCCGAATGTGACCTTGCACCCTTTCAAAGAGCCGGAACGCCATCTGACCGAAGGGTACGAGACCATGCGACGTTTTACTTATCTGCGCATGGATGCTTCGCTCATTGATGCCCAGGCTCTCGAAGATGCAATCACCTATAGCGGAGGCGTATTCCGCGAAATGGCACGCTTGATCCGCTCGGCTTTAGGATACGCTAGGCGGCGAAAAGGATCGCAGATTGAACCGCAGGATGTCGAATCTGCCGCTAACGAAATCAGGAATGAATATCGCCGCATTCTGGACAACAATGACATTGCTTATCTTCGCAAAGTCTCCGAACACAATCGCTTGGAATACCATGACCGCCTTCGACCCTTGCTACAACTTCTGGCGATTCTTGAGTATCACGATAAAGAAAACTGGTGTGATATTCACCCTGTTCTGAGGAAACTTGTCCATGAACAGTCATGAGATTTCCTCTGACAACACCTTGCAAGAAGAGCGCCTAGAGATCCTCTATCGAGAATTGGAACTGGCCATTCGCTGGAAACGTCCGTCCATCCTATTTGCGATTTGCCGTTCTGAGCATGTTCGCGACCGTTTGATGGAAAGTCTTACCAGGCGTCTCCGGCAAATTGGTAAGACGGTCTATCTGATTCACAGGAAAGGCGGTGCTTTTCCAGAGGATGAATTGTCCGGCTTGCGATTCATGAGCAATGTTGTGATTTTTGTAGCGAGCCGATCGTGCGAACAAGAGGAGAGCGATTACCGGGCGGCTTTTGCCCAAATTGACCGGTATCGCGAATATTTTATTGATAACTCCCTTCACGCCATCTTCTGGTTGTGCGAGCGTGAGGTGCGCAACTTCGTGCTCAACGCAACAGAGAGCTGGTACCTGCGCCATCGCGTGGTGGATTTTACCGAAGATACCCAACCTCTCAGACTGGTCCTGGAGACGTTGGAGGAAGTTCTCCACTGTCAGGGCAATGCTTGTGAGTATCAAGGTCCTCTTGAGAATTGGGATGAAGAAGTTCGTGCTTTGCTCAGCGACCTCATGCAATCACCTTCGCATACCTTGACTTTGATTGTCCTAGGACTTTTTTGCTTGAAGCGAGGTGACTTTCAAGAGGCTCGCAAGTTCCTGAAAACGGCGCTTGAGATTTCGCAGATGGTGAATCATCTTGACCAACAAAGTTATTGCCTGAAATATCTTGCCATGGTGGAGTATAGCTCGGGGGAGATGGAAAAAGCCATCGAATTGTACAAGCGCGCCATTTCCCTTTCCGCCAAGCCAGCCCGGCTTTGGAAGAATCTGGGCGAGTTGCAAATCCAACAACACCACTACCAAGAAGCGATTGACTCTTTGCAGACAGCCTTGCGAATCGCCCAGGACGATCCGCAAGTTTGGTTCGGCTTAGGCGAAGCCTATCTCTTGACCGGACTACAAGCTGAATCTCGAGCTGCCCTTGAGAAGGCTATACAGTTGAATCCTACAATCTGCCAGGCATTGGTTAGCAAAGGCAAAGAACGACTGGAGCGGGGTGATACCGAGAATGCCCGTAAGTACTTCCAAGCATCGATTGACGTGAATCCTAACCAGGTTCAAGGATGGCTCGGTCTAGCAGAGATTTACACTTTGCAGGGAAAGCCTCAAGATGCTCTTCAAATCTATCGAAAGGCGGTGAACATGGACCAGAAGTCTCGTGAAGCATGGGAACGACTAGGCAAGTTGTACCTAGCGCAGAAGGATTACCCGCACGCTGTTGATGCCTTGGAGCAGCGATTGCAGCTCGATCCAGAATCTTGGGAAGCCTATCGAGATTTGGCCATCGCTGAATTTGAACGCGGTAATTATCACCGCGCCTCCTATTTGTTCGAGCAAGCGATTGCTCTCTGTGAGGACAACAAAGCTAAGGCTACCCTTTGGGAATATCTTGCTCAGACGCAGCTCCTCTTGGAAAACAATCATCTGGCGGTTCGAGCCCGTCAGCAAGCGGCCAAACTGAGCGGAGATGTCCTTGCCGGCGCAGAACGAGATTCTCACGTCATTCCTGAAAAGGAAGGAGATACAAAAACTATGTTAGAACCAACCCATGTCTTTGAAAATCGAAGTGCCCAGGAGTGGAATGAGTTGGGAAATTCTTTTATGAAAGCTGGTCAATACCAGAAGGCCATTTATGCGTTTACCAAGGCCATTGAGACCAGTCCTGAGACCAGCTGGCCTTACATTAAGAACATTTCTCTAGCGTATTACTTCCTTGGAAAGCAGCATGCAGGCGCAGAATCGCAAGTTCCTTTGCATGAAGCCGTAGAAGAGAGCGATGAACTGAAGACCTTCACCCCTCTTGAAGAGGCTGAGATTCCTGCTACGCCTAAGAGTGAAGAAGGGAAGACCGGAGAAGACGTGCCATCCCAGTTCACCTCCATGCCTTCCTTGAGGACGCAGAGTGCAACCGGAGTGCCTTTCAGCTCCCGTCTCAACCTTGCTGAGGAGTGGAATGAGCGAGGCAATCAATATCTTACAGCCAATGAGTTTCAAAAAGCCATTGCTGCATACAAGCAAGCAATTGCTCTCAATCCAAAATACGGCAAGGCTTATGTCAATCTCGGCTTAGCTTATTTTAGGCAGGGAAATTATAGTCTTGCGGCTCATCTTTACAAGAAGGGACTGGATTTTCTTTCAGATTCTGAAGATAGGGCGATTGCTCTGGCACGCTTGGGAGATGTCTATCGTCGCTTGAACGATCAACAAAATGCTTTGCATGCGTATCAGGAAGCACAAGCTCTATCGTCCCAACGCGATACCCTACTTGAGCGTGCTCGACGTTCCCTCCTAACTAATCCAATCGGATAACCAAGGGTGAGCAGTACGATGAATGAGGCCTATCTCTGGAACGAAATCGGGCTTTTGTATCAAAGACTGGGCCTGCCAGACGAGGCGCTCCGTTTTTTTCTCAAAGCCATTGAATTGGCGCCAGAAGTGCCTATGTTCTATTGCAATCTGGCCGATGTTTACTTTAGCAAACGAGAGTTCGGTCATGCCTTGGCGATTTACAAAAAAAGTCTCCCTTTCCTGAAATTGCCCTCTGAGCAGGCCTATGTATGGAATCGGATTGGGAATACGTATCGAGCTCTCAAAGACCTGGACAACGCCTTCTTGTGTTTTCAAAAAGCAGATCAATACGAAATGCAACTAGGTGGATTGTCGACCCAAACCGATTCCTTGACATCGCTTCCCAACCCAAAGAATGAAGACATGCGGAAGAGCACCGGAGCAACTTCTAATGATGAAGCGCCGGTATCGTTCTCAGGGGGGGCTTCTACCTGGCCATCAGTGTCTACCTCCAAGGTGACCCCCGATTTCGCAGATGCCAACCCGATGCCACCATCTCTCACGAGCGGTCAGGACAACACAGGAGATTCGAAGCTCTGCGATACGGCTCCCCATCAAGCAGCAAAACAAGCCGGCGAAATCTCAGTGAGCGTGGAAACGGAGAAGGAGAACAAAAGCGTGTTTGTCATACATGAACGTCCTGCCCTCGAGGAAATTCTGGCCAGGATAAGAACATATGAGAGGATTACGACAGCTCAACCTTCTAACCATTCCGCTTGGGATACGCTTGGGAAACTGTACAAGTCGATTGAGAGGTATCAGGATGCACTATGGGCCTATCATGAGGCCTTGAAGTGGGATTCCAAAAATGAGAGCTATTGGTATTACCTAGGATTGCTATATTCGATTGAACAACAGCCTGAAGATGCTCGCTTGGCTTTTGAACAAGTCCTTTCGCTCAGACCCGATCACACTCTTGCGCATAGTGCGCTAGCAGGGATCTACCGTCGCAAAGGCATGGAAGCCAGAGCCAATTTCCATATCGCAGCTGCAATGAAGAAGATCCACTTGGAAAGCGCTTACAACCGAGCCTGTTTCTATGCCATTTGTGAAGAGCGAGATACAGCACTTGAGTACCTGAAGCAAGCTCTCGAAGCCGGTGAAACCACTGTCCGCTGGGTCCAGGTGGACCCAGATTTAGCATCGCTTCGCTCTGATCAGCGTTATCAACAACTGCTTCACCGCTTTGAACAACGATCCTCCAACGTACAAACCAAGAATTACTTTGCTTCCAATGTGCAAGGAAGCGCAAATCCAACACTTTCTTTCTTCAACAACGCTCTTGCAGGGGATACCTATGGTCATTGAACTGTTTTTCAATATGCTTCTAGGGCTGATTATCACTTGGATTCTTATGAGCCTGACTGCAATGAATTTGCAGGAATGGCTGGCAAGTCGCTTTCGATGGCGTGCACGCATGCTGGAAAAGACCCTGCGCAAAATGCTTGGCAGCTCGGTCTTAGTAGACCAATTTTACAATCACCCCTTAATTCGTAGCCTTTTTACGGGAAAAGATAGCACCGATAAGCCATCGTATATTGCTGCTTCTCAGTTCTCCCAAGCTCTTATGGATATCCTAGCGACTACCGGCACAGAGGCGTCACTGTGGCAAGAGCAGCTCTATCGATTATCTGCCGAGATTGAAATACTCCCGAAATCAGAACGCGCAGCTTTACAGGGACGATTAGCCTTACTGATGGGCATGGTTCGTAAGGCTCTTGTTCTTGAGACCGGTGAGCAGGAAATTGCTTCTCTCCTTGACAATGTCAAAGCCGATTTACTGGAACTCCAGGCCGAATATCCCCATTTGAGAGAAGCTATCGAGGAGATGTTCGACACGGTCAATAAGCAAAAGAAAGAAGTCAATGAAGCTCTGACCAAGTTGGTTTATCAGACTGAAGACTCTCCCTCGCCCTTGCTTAATCAAATTCGTGCTGGCATTCTTGCTCTGAGCATCACGCACCCTCAGCTCAAGCAAGTCTTGCATGCGTTGTTGTTTACAGTCTCTCAAAGTGTGTGGAACAAACAAGACGAACTGAGCCACATACGCGCCAATCTTGAGGAATGGTTCGAAAATACCATGGCTCGATTGACCGGCTGGTACAAACGGCGTGTGTTGGTCTCAACGTTTCTGATAAGTTTTCTGCTGTCTTTGCTCTTTAATGTCGACTCTATTCACATTGCTTTCAGGCTTTGGAATCAGCCGGAATTAACCCAGGCGATCCTAGAGCAAGTTAACCACTTCTTTCCCGGCTTAGAGATCGCAGATGATCCCCTTTCTTTGCTTTTTGCTAGCCAGGAAATTGGTCATTTTACTTTCCCAATCGGTTGGATTGCTGGTCTTGGCGCTTCTGAGTTCTCTTCTTCGTTGACGAATATCCCTGCCGAACAATGTACCCTCACTCCTTTTGAAGAGGGGCAGATCTATGGTCTTTGGGTGTTCAACCGGTGTTATCCACTGATTAACACCCCTCCTCTAACCAACACTGCTGCCTGGATAAGCAAATTCCTAGGTATTCTGATCACCGCTTTTGCTTCAAGTCAGGGCGCTTCGTTTTGGTTTGATGTCCTCAAGAAGATTATCAACGTCCGTTTTAGCGGTTTGAATCCAACAGAGCAACGAACCAGCCTTGGCTGACCTGTGCTCAAGACGATTTTGTTTTGGGCGATCTTATTATCTTGAAG
>JANWWB010000332.1 GCA_025056515.1 Anaerolineales bacterium | reverse complement strand
AGTGTCACAAAAAATTCGGGACAACGTCAATCTCTCTGCCAAAGGCAGACATGATAAAATCTTATAAAGTCGCTCAGACTCATCCTCTAGCGCAAGGAGGTGTTTGCTGCGAAAAATACGCCCTGTCAATTTTCCCCCACTCGTTCCTAAACGATCCACATATTTTTTCAAGAGGAGGAGTAACCCATGCGTACGTTCTTTGCTCGTCTGGTAGCGTTGATGGTGATTGCTGTCCTGGCACTTTCGGCCTGCGCTCCCCAGACCGGAGGTCAACAGGATGGCGCTGTCGTAAGCGGAAAGAGCATCAAGGCCTGCTATATCTACGTCGGACCGATTGGTGACCTGGGGTGGACACATGCTCATGATCAAGGCCGCAAGTACGTAGATGACAAATATGACTGGCTGACCACCGTGTATGTTGAGAGCGTACCCGAGAGCGATGCCGCCCGCTTCATTGACCGTTTTGTCAATGAAGAGAAATGCGACGTTATCTTCACCACCTCCTTCGGGTATATGGAAGACACCCTGAAGGCGGCGCAGAAATATCCGGACAAGATTTTCGTCCACGTCTCCGGCTTCAAGCGCGCCCCGAACATGGCCACCATGATGGCCGACTTCTATCAGATTTACTACCTGAACGGCTTGATGGCCGGCGCACTGACCAAGAGCGGCAAAATCGGTTATGTCGGCGCTCACCCGATTCCGGAGGTTGTCCGCCACATCAACGCTTTCACGCTGGGTGTGCGCGAAGTCAATCCGAACGCCACGGTTGAAGTCCGCTGGCTCTACTCCTGGTACGATCCGGCCAAAGCACGTGAGGCCGCTGAGTCGCTGATTGCCTCCGGCGTGGATGTCTTGGCCTTCACCGAAGACAGCCCCACCGTCATGCAGGTTGGTGAAGAATATACCACGCAAAAGAATCAGCCCGTGTACACCTTCAGTCACTATAGCCCGATGAAGCAATACGCTCCGAACTCGGCGGTCAGTGGCCAACTGGTGAACTGGGGCCTCATCTATGAGGACATCCTGACTAAAATCTATCTTGGCATTTACACGACCAAGAACCTGGAGAATGTGGACTACTGGGGCCTGTTGAGCGGTGGCTGGCAGCTCGGCGCGCCTTCTTCGGTGGAGCTCGGTGCTGAATTCGGCGAACCCATCAATCCCAAGTACGAGTCCGCCCTCAAGGCCGTCAAGGTCAACGACCCGCTCCTGGGTGAAATCAGCGTCTACGACCTGGTCTTCAAGCGGATTGAGCAGATGCGCGACCCAGCCGTCCTCTTTGACCCCTTCACCGGCCCCATCAACGACCAGAGCGGCACGCAGCGCGTCAAGCCCGGACAACGCCTGTCTTACCTCGAACTGACCACAATTAACTGGTTCGTCGAAGGCGTGATTGGCGAACCTAAGTGATTTGTCCCCCGTAGGGAGGGCGGAGGAGTTGCCTTCGCCCTCCCTTTCTATCCCCTTTTCTGGAGAATCTCCATGACCGACTCTTCGCCTACGCCGCCTGCCGTCCTCATGCGTGGAATCACCAAGCGTTTTCCCGGCGTTCTGGCAAATGACCATATTGATTTGGAAGTTCGACAAGGGGAAATCCATGCCTTATTGGGCGAAAACGGCGCCGGAAAAACAACACTCATGAACATTCTCTACGGGATTTACCACCCGGACGAGGGGAGCATTGAAATCTACGGCCGTCCGGTCTCCATCCATTCGCCCCATGACGCCATCAAACTCGGCATTGGGATGATTCACCAGCAATTTCGTCTGGTACAGACCCATACCGTGGTCGAGAACGTCATCCTGGGCATGGGGAAAGGCTTCGTCTTCCGCGAGAAAGAAGCCTCCGAAAAAATTCGCGAATTGAGCGCCCGTTACAACTTAAAAGTTGACCCCGATGCCTACATTTGGCAACTCTCTGCCGGTGAACAACAACGCGTCGAGATTCTCAAAGCCTTGTATCGCGGAGCACAGATTCTTATCCTGGACGAACCCACCTCCATGCTGACCCCAGGTGAGATTGAGGATTTGCTCAAGACGCTCCATCGGATGACCGAGGAAGGGCACACGATCTTGTTTATCACCCACAAATTAGACGAAGTGACGGCTATTAGTCACCGTGTCACCATTCTACGCCAAGGGCGTGTGATTGCAACCTTAGAAACCTCTCAGACGAATGAGCGCGAGCTAGCACGCCTGATGGTAGGGCGAGAAGTGCTCTTCCGTCTCTCCAAAGAGCAGATCCAGCCTGGGGAGGTGATGCTCCAAGTAGAGAATCTACAAGCCCTAAACGATAAAGGCCTGTTTGCGCTCAAAGGTATCTCGTTTACGATTCGCCAAGGAGAAATTTTTGGCATCGCTGGCGTAGCTGGCAACGGGCAGCGCGAGTTGGTCGAAGCGCTCATCGGACTTCGACCGGTTCAAGCGGGACGAGTCTTCTTGCAAAAGGACGAAATCACTCACGACTCCCCTCGCGCCCGCATCGAAAAAGGATTGGCCTGCGTTCCTAGTGAACGCCTGACGGCGTTGGTCCCTTCGATGAGCGTGGCCGAGAATATGGTCTTGAAATCGTACCGCCAGCCCGCATTTGGACGAGGAATCCTCTTGGACCGCACAACCGTGCGTTCTTACTCCCAACGTCTCATTGAACAGTATGCAGTCATTACGCCTAGTTGTGACACGCTGGTTAAATTACTTTCGGGAGGCAACATTCAACGCGCTTTGCTAGCGCGCGAACTTTCTTCGCAACCCCGCTTGCTGATTGCTGCAACCCCCACCGCCGGCCTGGACGTGGGAGCCACTGAAACCATCTGGCAAATTCTGCTCGAACAACGTCGCCAGGGGCGGGCTATTTTGCTCATCTCAGAGGACTTGGAGGAAGTCATGACCCTAAGCGACCGTGTAGCAGTCTTGTTTTCGGGAGAAATCATGGGAATTGTGCGTAGTGAAGCGCAGAATCTGGAAAAAATCGGACTGATGATGGCAGGCGCTTTCCGACTACCGCAAGAGGAGTGGGTATGAAATCTTTCCGTTTGCGCATGGAACGTCGCCTCGAAGCACCACGTGCCGCACAGGTGCGCGCCTTGGCCGTCTCCCTCTTCTTAGCCCTGATCGTGATCGGTTTGCTGTTCGCTCTCTTGGGGGTCAATCCCTTCTATGCGTATCAACGAATTCTAGTCGGCGGTTTTGGTTCTCTCTACGGCCTTTCTGAAACGATTGCCAAAGCTATTCCCCTAGCCCTGGCCGGTGCCGGACTCTCGCTGGCTTTCCGCGCCCGTGTCTACAACATCGGTGCAGAAGGGCAACTGCTCATCGGTGCCATCTTCGGAGGGGTGGTGGCGTTGAATTTTCCCGAGTGGCCGCGCCTTGCTCTGATGCCGACGATGTTCCTGGCCGGCTTTCTCGGAGGCGCTCTGTGGGCAAGTATCCCCGCCCTGCTCAAAGCGCGCTTCCGGGTCGATGAAGTGCTGACGACGCTGATGATGGTGTACATTGCTAGCGATGTGGTGCGCTACCTGGTCTATGGTCCGCTGCGCGGGCCGGAGGAACGCGGCTTTCCGTACTCCTCGCGTTTTTCGGCCACAGCGCAACTGCCTCATATCGACATCACCCGCATTCACTATCCCACCCTCATTCTGGCTATTTTGGCTGCCATCCTGCTGTATTTGTTGCTTGAGCGAACAAAACTGGGCTATGAAATCCGCGTCGCCGGCGAAAATCCCGCCGCTGCCCGCTATGCCGGCATGGATACTCAAAAAATCATTGTGATTGTTTTACTCATCAGCGGAGGCCTGGCCGGAATGGCCGGTGTGGGAGAGGTGGCCGGGATTCATGCCCGCCTCAGTCCTCCAGAGGGAATCTCACCAGGCTACGGCTTTACGGCGATTATCGTCGCTTGGCTGGCGCGCCTCAATCCTTTGGCAACACTCTTGACCGCCTTCCTGATCGGCGGCCTTTTGGTCGGTGGCGATGCCATTCAAGTCGCTCTCAATCTACCTGCCGCAACCATTCAAGTCTTCAACGGCGTGATTCTACTCTTTGTCATCGCCGGTGATATATTTACTCGCTATCGCATTCGGCTGGAGAAACAAGCATGATTGACTTTCTGATTTCCATCGTGTCTCTTACCATCCCTGCAGGGACTGCCTTGCTCTACGGCACCTTAGGAGAAGTCTATGCCGAACGTTCCGGCGTGCTTAATCTCGGCGTCGAGGGCATGATGATTATGGGCGCCGTGACCGGCTTTGCCGTCACCACAGCGACCGGGAACGCCTTGCTTGGCATCCTGGCCGCCGCCATCATCGGTGTCTTGATGTCGCTTGTCCACGCCTTTGCCTCGGTGACCCTGCGCGTCAATCAAGTCGTCTCCGGCCTGGCGTTGACCATGCTTGGCTTGGGTATCAGTGGCATGATGGGCAAGCGCTTTATCGGACTGCCATTAGCCGGTCGCCTCACTCCTCTTGATATTCCTGTGTTGAGCGACCTGCCCATCCTGGGGCCGATGTTCTTTCGCTTCAACATCTTAGTTTATTTTTCCATTTTGCTCGTACCATTGCTTTGGTTCATCCTGTACAAAACCCACTGGGGCATCACATTGCGCTCAGTGGGCGAAAATCCGGCCGCAGCAGACGCGATGGGCATTAATGTCAGCCTGGTGCGCTATCTGGCTGTCATGTTTGGTGGAATGCTGGCCGGTCTGGGCGGCGCATATCTTTCGGTTGCCTATGCTCCAGCCTGGATTGAAGGCATGACCGCTGGTGCTGGTTGGATTGTCATTGCTCTGACCATTTTCTCGTTGTGGGATCCGCGTCGTGCGCTGCTCGGGGCTTACCTGTTCGGTGGCGTGCGCGTCTTGCAATTCTTCCTCCAGCCGCTGGGGATTTCGCCCAACCTTCTCAATATGCTCCCCTTCCTTTTGACGATTGTGGTGCTCTGGATGATTTCCGAGCAAGCCTTCCGGCGTCGTATCGGCGTCCCAGCGGCATTGATGCAACCCTACTCGCGCGAAGAACGCTAATGAGGCTGTGGCAAGAATACTACCGTCCTGCTACCCTAACCGAGGCGCTCCAGGCACTGGCTTACGCTCCTGGCCTGGTCCTACCCATTGCCGGCGGCACCGACCTGATGCTCGATCTGGAGCAGGGTCGTCATCCCCCTGTCCACGCCCTGGTGGATTTAACTTTCCTCCCCGAACTGAAACGCCTGGAAGTGCAGGGCGATGAATTGCTCATCGGCGCGGCCGTCCCCCTCAGTCAAATTGCAACCTCGCCGCTGGTTGCCGAACATGCACAAGCGTTGACCGAGGCTTGCGCCCTCATCGGCGGGCCGCAGGTGCGCAACGTAGCGACCCTGGGCGGGAATGTCGCCCATGCCCTGCCTGCCGCTGACGGGACGATTGCCCTCACCGCTCTCGGCGCACAGGTCACGGTTGCCGACCTCGAGTGCGCCCGCCGCGTCCCTCTGGAAAGTCTCTTCCTCGGCCCGGGCAAATCGGCCCTCCGGCCGGGGCAACTGATTACAACCTTTCACCTGCCCCTGCGCCGGCGGGGGCAGGCCTCTGCGTTCCGGCGGGTGATGCGCCTCCAAGGGATTGCCTTGCCCATCCTCAACCTAGCCATCTGGTTGGCGCGCGAGGGCGAGCGGATTGCCGACCTACGCCTGGCGGTCGGCCCCTCCGGCCCCACCCCGCGCCGGATGACAGCCACCGAGGCTATCGTGCGGGGGCAAACAATGGATGACTCCTTGATTGAGCAAGCCCTCCATACCCTCTTGGAGGAAGCTCATTTCCGCACTAGCCCACACCGCGCCAGCGCTGAATACCGCCGTCAGGTGGTCGGCGCGCTGTTGCGAGAAGGAATGCAAGCAGCCTGGGACAGGGCTTGTGAACCACAGAGACACTGAGACACAAAGAAAAACAAAATCCGTCTCCGTGACTCCGTGCCTTCGTAGTTTTTATCGTCAATACTCCTATGACTTCTCCAATCACTCTTACTGTTAACGGCAAAGAATACACCCTCGAGGCCATCCCCGGCGAGACGTTGGCGACGCTCCTGCGCGAGCGGCTGAACCTGACCGGCGTCAAAATCGGCTGTGGGGAGGCCGAGTGCGGCGCCTGCACGGTCGTCATTGACGGTCAGGCAGTTGTCTCGTGCATCTACCCCGCCGAGCGGGCGCATGGCAAGCACATCACGACTATTGAAGGCTTGCAAAGCGAGGCCGGGCTTCACCCTTTGCAAGAGGCCTTCATCAAGTACGGCGCGGTGCAGTGCGGATTCTGCATCCCCGGGCAAATCATGACCGCCTACGCCCTCCTGCAGCATAACCCTGATCCCTCGCCCGCCGACATCCGCTTTGCCCTCAAGGACACCCTCTGCCGCTGCGGCGGCTATCCGACCATTGAGCGCGCCATCCTCGCCGCCGCCCGCGCCCTGCGCACCGGCGAACCGCTCCCCGACCCGGAGATTCCGGAATCCGCCGAACCCCGCCAGGTGGTCGGACGCAACATCATCCGCCCCGACGCAGTCGAGAAGGTGACCGGCCGCGCTCTCTATACCGATGATTTGAAATTCCCCGGCATGTTGCACGCCGCCGTCCGCCGCGCCGGGGTGCCGCACGCCATCCTGCGCGTGCTGGATGTCGAGCCGGCGCGCGCCCTGCCCGGGGTTGTGGCCGTGCTGACCGCCGCCGACATCCCCGGCGAAAAGAATCACGGGCTGGTGATTCACGATTGGCCAATCATGATTGGCATCGGCGAACGCATCCGCTACGTGGGCGACGCCCTGGCAATTGTCGCCGCGGAGAGCCGCGAAATCGCCCTCGAAGCGGCGCGCCGCATCCGGGTTGAGGTGGAGGAACGTCCCGTCATCAGCGACCCGGTGCAGGCGCGGCGTCCCGACGCCGAGGCGCTCCATCCGGGCGGCAATCTGCTCAAGCACATCCAAGTCCGCAAGGGGAAAGTCGCCCAGGGCTTTGCCGAGGCCGATGTTATCCTCGAACACACCTTCCACACGCCGATGATGGACCACGCCTTCCTCGAGCCAGAGTGTTCAATCGCCGTCCCGCTCCCGGACGGACGGATGGAAATCTATGTCGGATCCCAGATTCCCTACGCCGACCGCGCTCAGGTTGCGGCAGCACTTGGCTGGCCCGAGGAGCGCGTCCGCATTGTCGGGCAGTTGATGGGTGGTGGCTTCGGCGGCAAGGAGGACATCGCCGGCCAGATTCATGCCGCCCTGCTGGCCAACGCCACCGGACGGCCGGTCAAACTGCTCTTCGACCGGCGTGAGAGCCTGCTTGTTCATCCCAAGCGGCATGCCACCCAGATTCGCGTCAAAATCGGCGCTAAGCGCGACGGGCGGCTGACGGCGGTGGAGACCGAACTCTTCGGCGATACCGGTGCTTACGCTTCGCTCGGCGAGAAGGTGATGACGCGCGCCACTACTCACTCAGCAGGCCCTTACGAAGTGCCACACGTCAGTGCCGATTGCTATGCCATGTACACCAACAATCCGCCCGCCGGAGCCTACCGCGGGTTCGGCGTGCTACAATCGGCCTTTGCCATCGAAAGCATGATGGACTGGCTGGCTGAAACGCTTGGCCTCGACCCCATCGAACTACGCCGCAGGAACGCCCTGCGCGTCGGGAGCGTGACGAACACAGGACAGGTGCTGCGCGAGAGCGTCGGCCTGCTGGAATGCATCGAGCGGGTGGAACAGGAAATGCTGCGCCTCTCCGGTCTGGAAAGGGAACGTCTCTTCGCACCACGACCGCTTCCCGAAGCGCCGCATCGGGTGCGCGCCTGGGGTTTTGCCGCCGGATATAAGAACACCGGTCTAGGTGGCGGCGCGCCCGACAAGGCCGGGGCTGAAGTGCAACTCTACGCCGACGGCTCGCTGATGGTGCGCACTTCTTCGGCAGAATTGGGGCAAGGCTTGGTAACCGTCCTGCGCATGATCGTCGCCGAGGAGTTCTCGGTCCCGCCGGAGCGCGTCCGCGTCCTGGTGATGGACACCGACCTGACCCCCGATGGCGGCCCAACCACCGCTTCGCGCCAGACGTACGTCACCGGCAACGCGGCGCGGCTGGCGGCGCAGTCGCTGCGACAGGCGGTGACGTCCTTCCTGGCCGAAAAATATGATTGCCCGCCGGAGCGAATTCGCTACGTCGAAGGGTTGGCGCAGGTGGACGGACAGCGCATTTCCCTGGGAGAAGCGGCGGCGGCGATGCAGGCTTCGGGCGTCGAACCGCTTGCCCGTTACGAGTACCGGGCGCCGGAGACGCGGCCGCTCGGTCAGGGCGGCGACATGCACTTTGCCTTCTCGTTTGCCGCCCAGGCCGCCGAAGTGGAAGTGGACACCCGTACAGGCATGGTGCGCGTGCTACGTGTCATCTCAGCCAACGATGTCGGGCGCGCCATCAATCCCCTAGGTCTGCGTGGTCAGGTGGAGGGTGGTATCACGATGGGACTGGGAAACACCCTCACCGAGCATTTCATCGTGGAAAACGGTCGGGTCATCACCGACCGGCTGGCGCGTTATCGCATTCCTTCGATTGTCCATATGCCCGAGGTCATCCCGATTATCGTTGAGCATCCCACCGCCGAGGGACCATATGGTGCCAAAGGCGTTGGCGAAATCGTCAGCATCCCCACTCCGGCGGCAATTGCGAATGCAATCTACCATGCCATCGGCTTTCGCATGGACTCGCTGCCGGTCGACCAGGAGGCCATCCTGGCCTTCTTGAAGCGGCAGAAAGAGTGCCTACCCTCTCGATGAGTTGACCCACTCATCATGTCGAGAAACCAAGCGTGCCCTGTTGCAAACATGGATGATTGCATCACGGCGAGCGCCGCACCTGCACCGAACAAACCATGGGGGAAGTAGTCTCCCAGGTATACGAGTTTACCTCGGCCGCTACGCCGCCTCACAAAGATACGATAAGATTTCGTCCACCTTGCAACAGAGCAATCCATCGAACTATCTCTGCACAAGTTCTACCCAACCTATAGAACACGCTTGCCCAAAACACACCGCTTGATTAGCTCAACTCGCCATAGAACCGTTTTAGTGAACAAGTCAATCTACAACACAAGGTCCTGGGCAATCTTCACTGTTTTCGCATCCACCCGATAGACTCTTTTTTTCTGCCCGATCAGTCCCGCTATGTTCTAGATGGCGAACACATCCCTATATCACACATGTTGAAGAGGCATACTCCCAGGAAGAAGGAGATGAGCCCGGGAGACGTGTGATTGGGCAAGCCTCTGATAAAATCGCCCGAATTCGTTTGGCAGCTATCGCCATCTCTCAGATAGACCATTTGTGCTATAATCAACTTGTCATGCCGATTACTCGCCAGAAACCCTCTTCTCGCAAAGTTCCGCCCCGTTCAAAAGCCTCGCAGTCCTCACGCCCACGTAGCACCTCCCGAGCTGCGACTCCACCCCAAAAACCTGCGAGTCCGCCTTCCAGTCCCCCCGCTTCCCGTCCACGCTTAAGCGCTGAAACCAAAATGGACTTAGTAGGCGCCGCCATGGGACTGGTGGGGCTATTGACGATGTTGAGCCTTTTCTCCTCACAACGCGGGGCACTGAGCAGCACTTGGGTGAACTTCCTGGCGCGCGTCTTCGGATGGGGTGTGTATCTTCTACCTTTGGGGCTCTTCTTGCTCGGCGTATGGTTGATTGCACGGCGCGTTGAACGTTTGCCGCGTCTCTCATTCGAGCGAGGGGTTGGGTTTTTTTTGCTCTTCACCGCCTTTTTGGTCATCTTGCACGCAATTTCCGGTTCGACGGCCACGGCAATTGAACGAGCACAGGCTGGGGAGGGCGGCGGTTATCTAGGAGCGTTCCTACAACGCGCCCTGGTCAAAGCCCTGGGAGGTGGAGCAACCGCTATCTTCCTGCTGGCATGGCTACTGATTGGCCTCGCCATGACCCTAGACTTAACCCTAGCCGAAATGTTCGCTTGGAGTGGACCGGCGCTGAAAAAAGCGATAGAAGCAATCAAGCGTTCCAAAGACAAGGAGGTTGAAAGCCAAGCGAGTCTTGCCCCACAGAGCGAGGGAGAAGTTCGAGAATTTGTCCCATTGCCGGAACATCCTCCCACCGAAGCAGCATCTTCTCCCGGTGCAGCGAGTGTAAACGTGCGGGTGGGCATTGCGTCTGCTCCGACGATTAAGTGGACACTGCCCAAAATCAGCGACATCCTCGACCCCCCTCAAACACCCGAGGTGAATGACGAATTCATCGAGCGGCGTGCCAGAATCATTGAAGAAACCCTGGCCTCCTTCGGGGCGCCGGCGCAGGTGGTAGAGGTCAGCCGCGGCCCGGCGGTTACCATGTTTGGCGTTGAACCACTATTTGTCGAGGGGCGAAACGGGCCGATGCGCGTGCGAGTCAGCAAAATCGCTTCCCTCAGCGATGACCTTGCGCTAGCATTAGCAGCGCCGCGCATCCGTATCCAAGCCCCTGTGCCCGGGCGTGGCTATGTGGGCATTGAAGTCCCGAATGAAGAACTGACACTGGTGGCCTTACGCGAGGTGATCGAGAGCGAGGCGTTTAGCCGTTTGCGCTCTCCCTTACGTTTTGCTCTCGGCAAAGATGTCGCCGGAGTTCCCAAAGCAGCTAACCTCGAATCTATGCCTCACCTGCTCATCGCCGGGACGACCGGCTCGGGCAAATCGGTGTGTGTCAATGCCATTCTCACTTGTTTCTTGCTTCACAATACGCCTGATGACCTCCGCTTGATTCTCGTTGATCCCAAGCGAGTAGAGCTGACCGGGTATAACGGCATACCGCAT
>JANWWB010000311.1 GCA_025056515.1 Anaerolineales bacterium | reverse complement strand
TGCGCGCCGACCTTGAGGCGGCTGCCCGCTTGCTCAAGCAATCTCGCCCAACGGCGGTCAACTTAGCTTGGGCGGTAGATCGGGTACTCCGCAAAACCTACGCCATGGAGGGAAGTGCCGATGATGTGCGTCAGGCCGTTTTGGCCGAAGCCCAGCGGATTGCCGATGAAGATGTGGAAACCAACAAGCGTATGGCTGAGTATGGCGCAACCCTGATTGAGGACGGCGACACCATTATCCATCATTGCAACACCGGCGCGCTGGCGGTGGTCGATTGGGGAACAGCGCTTGGAGTTATCCGTACAGCCCACGAGCAGGGCAAGCGCATCCATGTTCTGGTGGACGAGACGCGCCCTCGCTTGCAAGGAGCGCGCTTGACAGCTTGGGAATTGCAACAATACGGCATTTCCTATGAGATTATCACCGACAACATGGCCGGTTTCTTCCTCAGTCGTGGCCAGGTGCAAAAAGTGCTCTTCGGTGCGGATCGAATCGCTGCCAATGGCGATGTGGCCAATAAAATCGGGACCTATATGCTTGCCCTTGCTGCACATGATAACGGCGTGCCCGTCTATTCGGTTGCTCCAACTTCTACAATTGACCTCGCAACACCCGATGGTCTGCACATCCCGATTGAAGAACGTGATCCCCAAGAAGTGCTCGGCATTCAGTTTCAGGGTGAACCGGTTGTACCGGTAGGGTCACGGGCGCGCAACCCGGCCTTCGATGTGACGCCAAGTCGCCTGATCACTGCTATCGTCACCGAACGAGGGATCGTTTGGCCGCCTTTTGAAGTGAACCTAAGAAAAGTGGTTGGTGAATAGCAGGACCACTTAAACTTGATGTGGACGACCTTTCCCCTTCTTTCGAGACTTTTGACCAAGGTATGAGTCTTATGGATATCCTGCTTACCGGCTCTGTCGCTTACGATTATTTGATGACTTTTCCTGGCCTGTTCAAAGAGCAAATTCTGCCCGAACGGCTAGAAAAGATTAGCCTTTCCTTTTTGGTGGATTCGATGTCTCGTCAGCGCGGTGGTGTGGCGCCGAATATCGCCTACACGATGGCTCTTCTAGGCATGCGGCCGCGTATTATGGCGACGGTGGGCGAGGACTTTGATGAATATCGAGCTTTTCTAGAGGCGGTTGGTGTAGATACCTCCTTGATGGAAGTCGTTCCAGGCTTTTTTACCGCCTCGTTTTTCGCGACAACCGATCGAACAAGCGCTCAGATAGCCTCTTTCTACCCGGGAGCGATGAGTGTTGCGGCGCGGCAGAGTATTTCGGAAGTCTATCCACGACCTGATTTGGTGGTGGTTTCGCCTAACGCCCCGGATGCGATGACCAAATTCGCTGCCGAGTGTCGCAACTTAGGGATCCCTTACCTCTACGACCCGAGTCAGCAAGTCTTGCGCCTTGAAGGCCGAGAACTGGCGCGGGACATGGAGGGAGCGTATTTTCTCTTCTGTAACGAGTATGAATTCGGGCTGATTTGTAAAAAGACCGGTTGGAATTTGCCACAAATCTTGCGCCACGTTCAAGTGGTAGTTGTCACACAGGGAAAGGATGGGGCAACGCTCTATACCAACAATGAGCAGGTCTTCATCCCGACCGTGCCGGAAAGGGAGGTGGTGGACCCGACCGGCGTGGGCGATGCTTTTCGCGGCGGGTTCTTGGTTGGGTATGCACATGGTTTTGATTGGGAATTATGCGGCGAGATTGGCTCGTTGGCGGCGGTCTATTGCTTGGAACAACGGGGACCCCAAGCACACTCATACAGCCGTCTAGAGTTTATTCAACGTTTCCGTCAACACTTCGACGACGGCGGCAAGCTGGATGTGTTGCTAAGATAACGCAATCCACAAAGAAATTCTAGAATGCAGGTTAGATTCCTTGTCGAGCCCGAGTCACCAATCTGTTACCCGAATGACTTTGGTGTTTCAAATCTGAAGAAGGAGAACTATGAGTAGTTACGATATTCGCGATATCAACCTCGCCGAAGGGGGTGTGCGGCGTATTGAGTGGGCCGAGCGCGAAATGCCCGTCTTGCGCATGATTCGGGAGCGCTTTGAGCGTGAAAAACCTCTCAAGGGCATTCGCCTTTCGGCTTGTCTTCACGTCACTACTGAGACCGCTAACTTAGCCCGCACCCTTGTCGCTGGAGGTGCCGACTTGGTCCTAACGGCCTCGAATCCTCTCTCAACCCAAGATGATGTCGCCGCTGCTCTGGTCAGCCGCTACGAAGTGCCGACCTTTGCCATTAAGGGCGAAGATCATGCCACCTACTACAAACACATTGCCGCAGCTCTCGATCACAAGCCACACGTGACCATGGACGATGGCGCTGACTTGGTCAGTACTTTGCACAAGGAGCGCCGCGATTTGTTGCCGAATGTCATCGGTGGGACAGAGGAGACGACCACCGGCGTCATCCGTCTGCGTGCAATGGCTGCCGATGGGATGTTGGCCTTCCCGGTCATTGCTGTCAATGATGCCATGACCAAGCATTTCTTCGACAATCGCTATGGCACCGGACAGTCTACGATTGATGGAATCGTTCGTGCAACCAACATCTTGCTGGCGGGCAAGCGCTTTGTCGTTGCCGGTTATGGTTGGTGTGGGCGCGGCCTGGCTATGCGAGCGCGTGGCATGGGCGCCCTGGTCATTGTGACCGAAGTGGACCCGCTCAAGGCGCTTGAAGCCGTCATGGATGGTTTTGAAGTGATGCCCATGCTGGAAGCGGCTAAAGTCGGTGATATCTTCTGCACAGTGACTGGCGACATCAATGTCATTGACCGGCATCACTTCGAGGTGATGAAAGACGGGGCAATTGTTTCTAACTCGGGGCACTTCAATGTGGAAATTAACATTCCCGTCCTGCGTGAGCTTTCCGTCGGTGAGCCGCGCCGTGTGCGTCCTTTTGTGGATGAATATCAACTCAAAGACGGTCGCCGTATCTATTTACTGGGCGAGGGACGTCTGATCAACCTGGCTGCAGCAGAAGGACATCCGGCCTCGGTGATGGACATGTCGTTTGCCAATCAGGCACTGGCGGCGGAGTATATGGTCAAGCATGCCGATAAGTTAGAGAAAAAGGTTTATTCGGTCCCAGCAGAAATTGATGCCGAAATTGCTCGCCTGAAACTGGAAGCCATGGGAATCAAGATTGATACCCTGACCGAAGAGCAAATACGCTACCTCAATTCATGGGAAGAAGGAACTTAGAACGGCAAGCTTCCGGAGATCCAACAGCCTTGTGGACTTACAGTGCGCAAGGCTGTTTTTTCTGCCTGTTGCAGAGTTATCTCCTTAGGGCGGCAATAAGGACAGTTTTCTGCTCTGTTGCAAACCTAGGGTATTGTGTCACTGCGAGCGCAGGGAAGCAGCCTCCTGGATTGCCAGGCGATTGCTTCGGCAGCTATGCCGCCTCGCAAAGACACTAAAATAAATGAAAGTTTGACCCCTTGCAACAGAGCAACAGTTTGCTCAAAACTATCAGCTTGATAGCCTGTTATAATTTGAAAGCATTTCTCAAGCATCTTCAAGGTGTCGTGTCTCTACTTACTGTTTCCAATCTTTCAAAATCTTTCGGCGCTTTGGATCTCTTTGCCAATGTCTCGTTCGGCGTGCCGCAGGGAGCTCGCCTGGCGTTGATTGGGCCAAACGGATGCGGCAAGACTACCTTGCTGCGCATTTTGGTCGGACAGGAAGAGCCTTCAGGAGGTGAAGTGCGCCGTGCGCGTAACTTGCGCCTGGGATATTTGCCCCAGGAAGCGACTTTCACGCTCGAGGGTACTCTCTGGGAAGTCTGCGAGGAAGTCTTTTCTGACCTCCAAATGCAACAAGAAGAGTTGCATCGCTTGGAAGCGGCGATGTCTGACCCCAAGCAGGCTCCCGCTGTTCTTGAGCGCTATGGGGTGCTACAAGCTGAGTTTGAACGCCGCGGAGGGTACACCTATCCAACCCGGATTCAACAGGTTCTCACGGGTTTGGGTTTTGCTCCGCAAGATTTCCACCTTCCTGTGGCACATCTTTCGGGCGGCCAGCGTACGCGCGCTCACCTGGCGCGTTTGTTGCTTTCGAGTCCCGATTTGCTTTTGCTCGATGAACCGACCAATCACCTGGATATGCAAGCGGTGGAATGGCTTGAGGAATATCTTAATCAATGGGATGGCGCGGCTGTCATTGTGTCGCACGATCGTTATTTTTTGGACCGGGTTTGTAACGGTGTCTTGGAGCTTTCGGGAGGTCGGCTCGCGACCTATTCTGGTAATTACACGACCTATTTGCAGGAGCGTCAGCGGCGTGCTGAATATCTACAGGAGCAATTTGAGGCCGAGCGTGAACGCCTGTTGCGCGAGGTCGAGTACATCAAGAAAAACATTTCTGGTCAAAATGTATCGCAGGCCAAAGGACGCCTGCGCCGCCTGAGCCGGCTGGTGCAGGCGATGGAGCAAGTTGGGTTGGAGGCTGTCCTGGGACAGAAATGGTCGGAAGTGAGCACCGAGGCAACTGTTGCCGTCTCACCCTTTGGTGTGGAGGAAGCCGAACGTCGCGTACGGGCATTGCGCTCGCCCGTACGCACACTCCCGCGCTTGCATTTGCACCTGCGTTCCACTTTGCGTTCTGGTGAATTGGTTTTACGAACCTCGAATCTGATTGTTGGCTACCCTGGGCGTCCGCTGTTTCGCGCTCCGGATATTGTCCTACGAAGGGGAGAGTGTGCTGCGCTCATCGGGCCAAACGGCGCTGGAAAGACGACTTTTCTCAAGACGCTTTTAGGGCAATTGCCTCCACTGGAAGGGGAAGTAACACTCGGCGCCTCCCTCAACATCGGCTATTTTGCTCAAGCTCACGAGGGATTGAAGCCGTCTCATACCCTGCTTGAAGAAATTCAGACAGTCATGCCTGCTTGGTTGCCCGGTCAAGTGCGGGATTATTTAGGCAAGTATTTGTTTTCAGGCGATGATGTCTTCAAAACAGTTTCGATGCTCTCGGGCGGTGAACGATCTAGACTGGCTCTGGCAAAGCTGGCTTTGCAGGATACAAACCTGCTTCTGCTTGATGAACCGACCAATCATTTGGACATCCCCTCGCAAGAGACGCTGCAGGCCGTCTTGGATGAGTATCCTGGTGCAATTGTATTGGTCACGCATGACCGGTATTTGATTGATGCCTTGGCGACCCAAATTTGGGAAATTTTGCCCGACGAATCGAGTCTAGATGTTTTCCTCGGAACGTATAGTCAGCGCCGTGAAGAGCGAGCACAGCGTGAAGCTCGTAAGGCGGAGGAGGCGGCTCGCAACGGGCAACCTGCTGAGGGGTCGAGCGGTTCGGCGCCCCCGCGAGAGCGAGTTCGCTCTCCCAAAGCAGAACTAGCTCGACAGGCTGCGCGGACCGAAAAACGGCGTCTGGCGCAAATTCAAGAGTTAGAAAATCAAATTCTGGCTTTGGAGCATGAATTGGCACAGCTGGGTGCCTACTTGGAGAATCCACCCGCCGATATGACACGTGTGATTGAGGTCGGTCAGCGGTATGCGCGCCTTCAGACGCAAAGAGACGAATTGCTCGCCCGTTGGGAGCTGTTGCAAAGTGAAGCGCCATCTTCTGCTATCTGACTCCTGGCAGGTGAGAGGCGCTTGGAGTATTTTTTTACCTAAAAATTCTCACAGAAAAAGGATGCAAACACATCTATTTTGAGTATAATCCGCCGAAGTTTTAGAAAGGAGTGGCAATGCGTAAAGAGATTTTGATTGGCTTAGTCTGGGTGTTTATCTTGACTTTTGTACTCACGGCTTGTGGACCTCGGGCTGACTTGGCTGCCCAGACGGTTGAACGATATCTGGAAGCACTGGTAGCAGCCGATCGAGACCAGATTGTTGCGCTCTCTTGTGCCGAGTGGGAGGAATTCGCTGTGCTAGAGGTTGATTCGCTGATGGCAGTCACAGCTAGGTTGGAACAGTTGGCCTGCACCTCCACTCCTGACCCGGCTGGTGGTTTTTCGGTGACCTGTTCCGGTAAGTTGATTGCCACATATGGCAATGAGGATCAGGAGATTGACCTCTCGCTGCGCACTTATCACGTCGTGGAGCAAAATGGCGAGTATTTGATGTGTGGTTACAAATGAAATCTCTGTTCAGCCGCGAGAATCTCTGGGCGCTGGCACTGGCGCTGATGTTGACTGCGTTGGTGGTCCTGACGGCGTCCACTGCGCCTATTTGGATTTATCAGGGCTTTTGATGACGCTGACATACATTTTGGTTTTCATTGCGGCGGCGTTTTTGTTAGGCTTTCTTCGACCGGTGCGTTGGCGTCAGGCGGCACTTTTGGTAGCGAGCGTGTTGGCGGTATATTCCTTGCAACCTTCCTTGCCGGTGCGTGGCCTGGATTTTTACTTGCCAACAGCCACTCTGGGGTTGACAGTGGCACTTTGGGTGCTGACGACGCCGCGCGCTGAACGCGCTTGGCGCGCCAACCTTTGGGCCTTGGCACTATTGGTCGGGCTAGTCGTGTTCCTAGGATTAACGCGTTTTCTAGATTTGCCGTTAGCACTCACTGCTTCGCGCCCGCCGCAATTTTTGCGTGTCATCACTTTTCTGGGGATATCTGTCCTCCTGATTCTCGCTTTGGCACACTGGACGTTCCCGGGACGCTTGGCTTTAGCAGGAGCGGTTATCCTGTTGCTGGTTCTCTTCGTCATTCTGAAGGTCCCCTTTCTCTCTCTTCAGGTCAGTCTCTTCTTGCGCTCGATCAACGAACAATCATCGGCAACCGCTTCGGCGCTTGATCTTCGTTGGCTCGGGTTTTCGTATATCGCTTTTCGTCTGCTCCATACGGTGCGCGATCGGCAAAGTGGACGCTTGCCGATTGTCAGCCTGGCGGAATTCGTGATCTATGTCATCTTTTTCCCTGCTCTTTCTGCCGGCCCAATTGATCGCCTAGAGCGCTTTGTCGGCGACTTGCGTCGCCCGTTTCAGCGCTCAGTCGAAGACATCGGAGAAGGGGGACGACGAGTACTGGTGGGAATGTTTAAAAAATTTGCCGTCGCCGATACCCTGTCCCTGATTGCCCTAAACGAGGTTAACGCTGCTCAAGTCAATGGAGCAATCTGGGGGTGGATTTTGCTCTATGCGTATGCCTTTCAAATTTACTACGATTTCAGTGGCTATACCGATATCGCCATCGGTCTGGGACGGCTGATGGGCTTCAAATTACCGGAGAACTTCAACGCTCCTTACCTCAAGCCCAATCTGACCCAGTTTTGGAATAATTGGCACATGACCCTGACGCAGTGGTTCCGCGCCTACTTTTTCAACCCTCTTACCCGCGCTCTACGTTCGCTGCAACG